>CALKGI010000115.1 GCA_938085045.1 uncultured Alteromonadaceae bacterium | reverse complement strand
CAGTGCCAATATTGAGTCATTAGAGGTAGTCAGGTTTTGCTTCATAACAGGTAAACACCCTTATTAAGTTGATTGATAAGGGTGTAAGTATATGATATTTAAGTATATAAATCCAGTTCGTCTTAGCTTAATGGCATTGGGATTACCCCTACGGGTTTGTGATTGAATGTACCTATCGTAGGGTTATACCCCGTGTCTGCCCATGTTGAAAACGGCAGCCTTACCTAAGGCTGCCGTTTAAACTAGTATGGTGATCTAAGTTATTTTTCGCCTCCTTCATCACTCATTTCGTCGTCCATGCTTTCATCCATTTCTAGCGATTCAGTACTTAGCACCGTGCCTTCGGCGGCATCGACCGTGACTTGAAAACTTTGCGTGTCACTATCAACAAACACTAGATAAACCAACTTGGCATCTTTAATCTCAAGTTCCATACCTTGCAAAGTACCGGCTTGGGTAGCTAGCGCATTTGCGATTACGGTATCTAATGCAGCCCATTTTGTGGCTGCGGTGATGGCTGTATCTAGCGCTTTTTGGGTGTCTTCCATGACCTTGGCTACTTCGCCTGTGGTGGCGTTGACCATAACGGTGTGAATATAGTCGCCGTCAAGCAATTCAACTATATACATAGCAGGTTCGGTTTGCCCGTCTGTATTGGTGTCGTCATCTGCACTTGTTTTGACCTTGTTGAAACCATCATCACCCATGTCGTCGTCACCCATGTCGTCATCGCCCATGTCGTCATCGCCCATGTCGTCATCGCCCATGTCGTCATCGCCCATGTCGTCGTCGCCCATGTCGTCGTCACCCATGTCGTCGTCACCCATGTCGTCATCGCCCATGTCGTCGTCGCCCATGTCGTCGTCACTCATATCGTCGTCACCCATGTCGTCGTCGCCCATGTCGTCGTCACCCATGTCGTCGTCACCCATGTCGTCGTCACCCATGTCGTCGTCGCCCATGTCGTCGTCGCCTATGTCGTCGTCGCCCATGTCGTCGTCGCCCATGTCGTCATCGTCTAAGGCAATGCCGATAACGCTACCACTTGCTGATTTTTTCGCACTTTCAATGGCTTGCGCTAGGGTGACGTAAGTTTCTTTTTCACTGGCATCATCTTCTGAATTGCCACCTTCACCGCCGATTTCGCTATCGGCTTCATCTTCAAACTTTTCGGCGATTAATATATTACCAGTTTCGCCACTGGCGATAACTTCATACATTGCCTGTTCAGTACCAGCCAACAAACGATAAGCACCGTGGTTTTCTTCTTGTTGCAGTTCACCTGCGTAGGCCGTGGCCGACAGTGCTTGCTCAACCGAGGCGATGATTTGGCCCATATCAAGTGCAGGGTTATATAGCGGCAACGCTTCAATGGCATTGTCGACTAATACGACAGCAGTTTCGCCGTGGATCAGCAGTTGTTTTAATTTGCCCGCTTCAAGCACAATGAATTCGTAGTTGGGTGCGCCAAATTCAGTGTCGAGCATGGCAGACAGCACTCGACCTGTGGTTTTTGTTGCCACAACCTGATACGCCTTTTCCAACGTAATGAGGTTGTTGACCGCCAAACCCGCCGGTTTGGCATCGCGCTTATTTTCGATTTTTACCTGTGACAAGGTTGGCTTGTTAGGTTTGTTATTGTCTAAGCCCTTAAGGTTTAAAGCGTGGCTCAAAGGGGTGATCATAATGCCTGCAACGGCCATGCTAATAACGAGTTTTTTCATGTTCATATCGACTTTCTCCAAAACGAATAGTCCAGTTACTCTGGATGATTTTGTCTTTGTGTTGTGTGGTAGTTTCAGCATGGATACGGTTGTGGTTCGAGATTTATTCCATTGTGGGTGAAAAAAGATTTAGGAGGCTTAGTTGTTGGCTGGTGGTACGGAGGCTAGGCAAGGGGGTCAAAGCAAATTTAGGTTAGGGACAGGCAAGCTGTCCACGAATCTAAATTAGCACTGACCCCAGCCGGTGCAGCCACTCGCGACCTCTAGCCCTCGATGAAGCTCCCATTCCCCACCCAAAAAACAAAATGCAGACAACCCCTTTACATTCGCCCAAAAAAAAAGCACAATCCCTCCGTATAAGCACGCTCTTGTACCAAAGGTTCGCTACAAGTGGCTTGTTTATCTTCGATATTCCTCTGCTGCCTGTCTGTTCGAATCTTCATTTATTTTTATTATTACTTCACACAATTAGGTTGATTATGCGCGTAGAAACTGAAATAAAACTGGGTTTCAAAGACGTCTTAATCAGACCCAAGCGTTCGACTCTTAAGAGTCGTTCCCAAGTTTGTCTGCAAAGGTCGTTTAAACTCAAACATTCTGACTCAACATGGACAGGGGTGCCCGTCATCGCTGCCAATATGGACACCGTTGGTACCTTTGAAATGGCCAGAGTGTTGGCCGAACACCAAATGCTGACCGCCATTCACAAACATTATTCCATCGAGCAATGGCAGGCATTTTTGCAACAGCCCGACATCACCAACAACATTATGGTGAGCTCTGGCACCTCTGATGGCGATTTTGAAAAGCTTAAAGTCATCATGAGCCTCGAACAAAAACTCAAGTTTATTTGTATCGACGTAGCCAACGGCTATTCTGAACATTTCATTAGCTATTTGCGCAAAGTGCGCGAAGCATTCCCTGACAAAGCCATTGTTGCGGGCAACGTTGTTACTGGCGAAATGGTCGAAGAATTGATTTTGTCGGGTGCCGACATTGTTAAAGTGGGTATTGGTCCGGGTTCGGTTTGCACCACGCGTGTAAAAACCGGTGTGGGTTACCCGCAGCTTTCGGCTGTAATGGAATGCGCCGATGCAGCTCACGGTTTGGGCGGGCAAATTATTTCTGATGGCGGTTGCAGCACACCGGGCGATGTATCTAAAGCATTTGGCGGTGGCTCTGATTTTGTCATGATTGGCGGCATGTTTGCCGGACATGATGAAAGTGCAGGAGACTTGGTTGAACGTGATGGCGAAAAATTCAAACTGTTTTACGGTATGAGTTCGCAAACCGCGATGGATAAACACGCCGGTGGTGTTGCCGAGTACCGTGCATCAGAAGGTAAAACGGTTGAAATTGCTTATCGTGGCCCTGTGCTGAGCACCATTAAAGATGTGCTTGGTGGCGTACGTTCAACTTGTACTTATGTTGGCGCGAGTCAGCTTAAAGAATTGTCTAAACGCACTACCTTCATTCGAGTTGCTGAGCAAGAAAATCGAGTGTTTGGTTAAGCATTCTTTATAAAACCAGTACCTAGGTTTTAAGATCTAGGGTACTGGTTTATCGAACCCTAATTACTGTATACTTGGCCACCGCCATCAACAAGACAATCGGCCATTGAATTCACCTAACACCTCTGACTCTGCTGTAAATAGTCCGTTCTCGCTTAAATTGTTTTTGCCCTTGTTGGCGTCGATTGTTGCTATCACCCCTTTTGCTGTAGACACCTATTTACCTGCCATGGCGGTTATTGCCAAAGATCTCAATACCGACATGAGTATGATGCAATTAACGTTAAGCTTGTTTTTGGCTGGATACGCCGCAGGTTTGATGTTTTTTGGTCCTCTGGCCGATATTTTTGGCCGTCGTCCTATTGTACTGGTGGGTTTGAGCGGTTTTGTTTTGTGTACTGGCGCATTGGCTTTTAGTGAGTCTGTGACCAGTTTTTTGGTGTTGCGATTTATTCAGGCATTTATTGGCGCGGCGGCAACTGTGCCAATACCGGGTTACATCAGGGCCATTTATGGTAAGAACATGGCTAAGGGCATGAGTTATGTCAGCATGATCATGATGATGGCGCCTATGGTGGCGCCCACGGTAGGCATATTGTTATTGGAATTAAATGGTTGGGAGCTGATTTTTATCACCCTTGGCAGTTATGCCGCATTTATCTTAGCATTGGCCGCGTTTGCTTTGCCCAAAGTGGCCGCCAAACCCCGAACCGACACCCTGTTTAACACCTTTTTTAAATCTTACGCCATTGTACTTAGCGAAAAAAAGGTGCGTCGATATATCTTTATTGTTGCTTTGGCGACCATGTCGTTTTTTGGTTATTTAACCGCTATTCCTTTTGTTTATATGGAGGTTTACGGCGTTAGTGAGAAAATGTTTGGGGTATTGTTTGCCATTAATGTGGCTGCATTTATGTTGGCTAGTTTTATTAACACTCGAATTGTCACCCGGTTTGGTTCTTTGAAAATGCTCAAAGGCGCTTTATTGCTGTCGATAATGGCGGCGATTTTACTGCTTATTGTTAACCTATTAGGTTGGCACTTGTATTGGACAGTCGCTTTCTTAGCGATATTTTTGTCGGGTATTATTGTGCTGAGCGCTAATAATGACGCACTGATTTTAATCGAATTTGCCGAGCAGGCTGGCACGGCTACCGGGGTTATTGGCACCTTGCGCTTCGGTTGTGGTGCGTTGTCTGGTCCTATATTGGCCTTGATGTATGACGGCACGGCGGTGCCATTTTGTTATTTGTTATTGTTTGCCGTGGCGGCGAGTGGGGCTTGCTTGGTGTTTATGAAGAACCATTCTGGTGGTGAGGCTGCTTAGGTTGGGCTTTTGGGTGCTGACGCTGTTTTGGCCTGCGGCCTGAAGGTCAAAAGATCTCACCACCGAGACACGGAGGTTCACGGAGTAAAGATAAAAGAAAAAATGTTGGGCTTAACTTAGGAAGTTTGTTTATCTTTTGGCTTTTAATTCTGTTTCTTCGCTTTTGCTTTTCCTCCGTGAACCTCCGTGCCTCCGTTTCTCCGTGTGAAGCTTTTAATCTCTAAACCTCAAACCCTCAAAACTCAACCCTCAAATCCTCAAACCTCAAACCCTCAAAACTCAAACCCTCAAAACAACCCCATCTGTTGATTAATCAGTTTGTCGAACGATAAGCCAATAAAGGGCAATATGCCATCGGCCACTGGTAGCAGTTGTTTTTCTATGTAGTGGTCGTAGTCAATCATGTTGGTTTGGTATTCTATTGGTTCTGGTCCGTGCACTGTTATCACGTAAGATATCGAACCCTTGTGCTGGTATTGTAGCGGGCGGTCGTTACGTTTGTTTTGCTCGTCGGCGAGCCGAGCCGCTCGTACATGGGGCGGCACGTTTTTAACGTATTGGTCGAGTTTTCGTCTTAAGCGTTTACGATAAATCAACTGATGGTTTCGCTCACCAGCCAAAGTCTCTGCTACTACTTTTCGAACATACGCAGATGGATCGCGATCATGAAAAACACACTCGTATAGCTCTGTCTGAAACTCTTTAGCCAATTCTGTCCAGTCGGTGCGCACTGTTTCAAGTCCTTTAAACACCAATTCGTCGCCGTCTGGTTTTTTGATGAGTCCGGCATAACGTTTTTTACTGCCGACTTCAGAATTTCGAATGGTCGGCATTAAAAAGCGGTTAAAATGGGTTTCGTACTCCATCTCTAAATGACACTCTAAATCAAAATCGTCTTTGAGTTTTTGCTGCCAGCGCTGGTTGATGTCTTTGGTTAAGGTTTTGCCAATTTCATCGGCTCGCTCATCTGTGCATTGTCGGTTAAGCCATACAAAAGTTGAATCGGTATCGCCATAAATCACCTGTAATCCTTGTTCTTCAATCCAGCGTGCGGTTTGTTGCATGATCTCGTGGCCGCGTAGGGTGATTGAACTGGCAAGGCGAGTATCGTAAAAACGACATCCGCCAGAACCAAGTACGCCATAAAACGAGTTCATTAATAATTTGATTGCTTGAGAACGAGGTGCATCGTTGTGTAGTTTGGCCTGATCACGTTGCGCCCACAGGTCGGTGAGAATTTGTGGCAAAAAATGATTCTCGCGAGAGAAAAAAGCGCCTTTAAAACCGGGTATTGCTTGCTCTGGGTCTAACAGCCCTTCTATTAATCCTATTGGGTCAACCTTAAAGGTTTTTATGATGGATGGATAAAGACTTTTGAAATCGAGCACCAGTACGTGGTCGTATAGTCCGGGCCTTGAACTCATCACATAACCGCCGGGGCTGGCGAGTCCGCCGCCGGGTGGCAAGTTGGGTGCAACGTATCCGGCCCGGTGTAAACGGGGCAAGTACAGGTTGGTAAAAGCGGCGACCGAACCGCCCATTCGGTCGAGTTCGAGCCCGGTGAGTTGGCTGCGAAAGATTAAAAAGTCGAGCACTTTGGTGTGGTCAAAAATCTCGGTGACCAGCACGCAATCTTCAAGATTGTAGGCGGCGAGTTTTTGTTTATTATGCGCAAAATCGTAGGCAATTTCGTCTACTCGGTTGGCTACGTCTTCGGTTTTTTTCCCCCGGTTAAGCAGCGTTTGAGCGACATTTTCAAGACTGAAACTAGGAAAATTATAAGTGGCGGTTTTTAGTGCATCAATGCCGTCTACAATTACCCGACCGGGTAGGGTAACAAAACCCTGATTGTTTTCTGAACGGCTGTCTCGCCACAACGCAAAAGATGCCGAACGGCCCAGTTTGAGTTTAAAGTGGTGCAGTTCTGCTCTTTTTATCAGTAAGCGAAAATCAAAATTAATGACGTTCCAGCCAATAATGATGTCGGGATCAAATTCTGCGAACGCACGTTCTAGCGCGTGCAGTAAGGCAATTTCGTTTTCTACCCATTCTATGATGCTTGAACCGGGTTCAAATTCGCCAATCATGATCACTTTTTGATAAAGCTGCTCGCGCTTTGTGCCGTGTAGACCAATAGAAAATAAATCGCCTTTCATCGAACATTCAATGTCGAGTGATAACACCGATAAATCTGGGCGATAATCACTGGGACGAATTTTAACCTGAGTATATTCCATATGGGCTGAGCGGGCGCTGGGCTGGCCGACAAATTCGACGCCACCACAGATAAAACGTTCCATCAAGAATCTTTCTTGAAGACGAAAATCACTTTCAAACACAGGGATGTGATCGGCCTGCAACAGCTCTTTGGCCGTATAAAAACTGTGCATAGAGTCAAAATACAGCGCCGCAATGGGTTTTTGGTCGAAGGTTTTTAAAGGCAGCGGTTTGAGTTGATAGCTGTGAACGTGTGGTTCAAGAATTCGAATGATACTGTCTTGCTGTTCTACCAAGACAAAAAACAGTGGTTGTTCTTTGTCTATTATCAATTTGGCTGGACCTGAAGGGGTACTAACCCATAACACTATCTCGGTGTGGTCGCGGTTGTCGCGGCTGTGCCGGGTCAGTAAAAAACCCTGATGTAAGTTATTCAAAGTTATCATACTCGGTTATCGTCCTAACTTGGAGTTTACCGTAATGCTTTGATAACAGCCAATTTTGTTGATTTTACTCGACCTTTTTCGTGCGCTGTTTAATACTGGGGTATCGAAACTGACAATAAGAGAACGAAAAATGGATGAATTTATGCAAGCAGCCATCGACGAGGCTAAAGCGGGTTTAGCAGAGGGTGGCATTCCCATCGGTTCGGTGCTGGTACATGAAGGCAAAATCATTGGCCGTGGTCATAATAAACGGGTGCAAACAGGCAGCCCGACTTTGCATGGCGAAATGGATGCGCTTGAAAATGCGGGTCGGCAAAGCGCCAGTGTCTATCGAAACAGTGTAATTTATACGACTTTGTCGCCTTGTTCTATGTGTTCGGGCGCGATTTTATTATATGGCATCCCTAAGGTAGTGATTGGCGAGAATCAAAGCTTTATGGGTGAAGAAGCATTGTTGCGTTCAAGGGGGGTTGAGCTTGAAATGGTCGACAGCGAAGCATGTAAACAGATGATGAATGATTTTATGGCTGAAAAACCTCAGCTGTGGAACGAAGACATTGGTGAATAAAATGAACAAACTGATCACTGTATTTTTGTTGTTATTGTCGTTTGGGGTTCATGCAGGCGAGGTCATTAAAGTGGGCGTTTACGAATTTCCGCCGTATGTGTTTGTCGGTGAAAAGGCAACCGGCATTACAGTGGATATGATTGGGCTGATGAATAAGTTTCAAAAAGACTATCAATTTGAAGTGGTTACCACCACACCTCAGCGACGCTACAAAGATTTTGACAACAAAAAATTCGATATGCTGCTTTTTGAAAGCAAAGGCTGGGGCTGGTTGAAGTATCCGGTGGCAGGTTCACTGGCATTTTTGAAAGGGGCTGAGCATTATGTTGCGCTGAAAAAGCCCGGTCGGGGGCAAGCGTTTTTCGGCGACTTTAAAAATAAGAAAATGATAGGCATGTTGGGTTATCACTATGGGTTTGCCCGTTTTCATGCCGAGGCCGATTATTTGAAGAAAAACTACAACATGACGTTGACCGACAACCAGCAAACCAACCTTGATTTGATATTGAACAAACGAGGCGATATTGCGGTGATGTCAAAAGCTTATTTGAATTACTACTTCAAAAAGCACCCAAAACAACAGGCAAAGTTTTTGGTCTCAGACAAACCCGATCAAATCTATCGCCACACGGCTTTGGTGCGTAAAGGTTTAAAGAGCATCACGGTTCGCGATATCAATAAATTACTGCAAGCCATGAAAACCAAGGGTGTGTTAACACCCTTATGGAAAAAGCACGGCCTAGAATAGCGTTTGGGTTTGTCCATCGCTGTAGGTGATGGTGTAAATACCTGAGGCTTTGTTAATCGTCGCGACTTTTTTCACACCTGTATAGATGCTGCCGACTTGTGCGGCATCTGCCGAATCATCAATATTCACCGTCATCACAATACCTTGTTGATCGCCTATGGCTAATCTGCCAGTTTCAATAGGGTTGTTTACGGTGAATACCTTTTCTTTAAACTGCATTACAACATTGCCCAAACCCGAGTCTTCATCCAGCGTATTGAACGACAGACTAATGGAATTGTTAGGCAGTGATATTAAGCCGGCATCAATTTGCATGTCGGCTTGTGTTGTTGGCCACACAATTTGTTCATCAACCACTGTGGCGGTGTTGTTAAATTGCAATTGTATTGGTGTGTGTACAGTGAGCGGACTGAAGATTGAACCGTCGACTGAGATTTGAGTGGGTACTGAACGTGTTGTGGCCAAATTCAAATCAATCGTTGTTAAGTCGACTTGTATTAAACCCGAAATACCTAGGCCTCTCGCACCGACCATATTGCCGTTTAACACTATAGATTCCAAGCTATTTGAATTTTCGTTAAGCAAAATCTGACTGCTACTATTCATCGCAATACTGGCATCAGTGCTGGTGATTGTGCCAGTAATGCTAATGTTTTGATTGAAAACAACAGATGCGATGAGCGTCATACCGTTGTACTCAATGTCAATTAACGCAGTGTTTCCCTCGCCTGTGCTGAGCTGGGTCGTCACTGTACCAGTCGCACCTTGAATGATTGTATTGGCGGGGAATTCTTGAAAAAAACCGGTGCCAATCGCAAAACCAGAACCTTCTACAAAGGTGGTTAATAACGTCAACAGCTCGTAGATATCTGTTCTGGCCAGCTCAGTGACTATATTGGCTTTTGACACAAAATAGTTGTGGGGCAACAAAAGTTGAGTGCCCAGCGTTTTACCCCAAGGGGTTATATCGTCAACAAAATTGATGACATCATTAATGGATAAGATTTTAGTTGTGGTGTTTGGCGAGGCATTAGATGTTTGATTTATCGCGATAAAAACGCTATCTAAGTCGCCGCTTTGTAGCACGGCTTCGAGCACACCAATAGAGGCTGCTGTAGCGTTATCGAAAATGCTTTGATGGTCTGTGTTGTCAGCAAATAATTGCTCTGTGGTTGCCGGTAATAGTTGAACGATAGAGCGGGCGATTACATGCAGCGTTGGGTTGGTGAGATAATCAGCCATGATATCGACGTCATTGAGCAACCCCAGTTTGAATTTTATGTCATTTATCGCGCTTTCTTTATCGCTGGCTTCTTTAATTTGGTGTAACTGCACCAACGTGGTGAATGGCGAAACCACTTCAGAGCCGCCGGGCGCTATCATGGCATAGCTATTAAGTGCTGTGGTGTTGGTGTCTTTGTCGAGCGTTTGTCCGGCAAACGACTGAACAATAATGGGTTTGCTCAGTGCATCGTCAATGCCGCTAATGTCGAAAGTGGCTTTACCTTGGGTATCGGTCATGGCCGTGGGTTCGGTTGCATCAAAGTGATAGTTTTCGTTGAGGTCGATAAAGGCCCGAGCGTTTTCAAGATAACCGTCAATCGCGGTGATGGTGTGTTGTTGTGTTGGGTCTGGCACCGGATCTGGGGTTGGATCAGGAGTCGGCACTGGCACAGGTGTTGGTTGAGGTGTTGGGCTAGGGGTAGATGCGCCACCACCGCCGCCGCCACAAGCGCTCATTAAAAAAAGGCTGATAAGGGTGGGGGCTAAGCGTTTTGACCTGATTTTCATAAGACTTCCTTTGACTATGGGCAGCCTTAATACTAAAGCATCAGGGTAGTGGCGACCTATTCATAAGTTGTAACTGGCCGTGAATTGGTAGGCTGAGAATCATAACCTAAGTATCTATATTCGAGTAGGGGCAATCCCCCGTGATTGCCCTTACAGAAAGGGGCCTAAAACAAAAAATTCAAACTGACCGAAGCAGTGCCAATACCTCCATCTTCGTAATAATCCTGTTATCAAAATCATCACTACAATTTGATACAAGATATATGTGCACAACAGTGGTTTACTCTATAGAATACGCCGTTCATTTATTAGGTCACAAAGTGCCTATCCTGAAATAAAACTGTGACGTTGGAGTAATTTATGCGCTGGTTTGAATTAACGACTAAAGAGAAAGTTGGGCGTATAGCTATTATTGTTTTGGGTTATTTAGCGATGTATTTTAAATTTATGCAAACAGAGGTGACGCTGGTTATTTGGATAAGTTTTTTGTTGATGCATGATCAGTTAATAAAAAACAGAATGGAATTGGAAGATATAAAAGCGGATATTGAGAAGTTGAAAAAGCATCATTCAGATTGATTAGACAAGGTTCCTTAGTAGGGGCCATCCCCCGTGATTGCCCTTGATTACGCAACACACTGAAATATTGAATAAATCCCTAAAAGGGGTACGTGTGGGCTGCCCCAACGTTCCCCTTTTATCGTTTAAATCTGCCCCTACGTTGCTCTTTTTACGGTAGAATTTGCCCTTACAGAAGGGAACCTAAAACGAAAAATTCAAACTGACCGAAGCGGTACCTATGCCTTCGTCTTCGTAATAACCGTTGTGGTTATGATATTGGTCTGAGTAGCTATTAAAGTTATCGCTATCATCAGAAAAATGATGGTATTTGTAACCTACATCCAGCGACACATAGCGGTTTAGTGATAAGCGAGCACCCACACCTAAGTATGAATTGATACCGTCATCATATTCGTCGAACTCTTCAACTAAATAATCAAAAGGGTCAAACCCTACTTCAACATATGGGCTGATTATCCATGGCATAGCCAAACCAAAAATGACTTGTGGATAGGTGCCATCGACGTTTGGCGAGTAACCTTCAACGTTTTTAAAACCTATGCCAGTGTATAAGAATGAATGCTCTCTCTTTTTATTCCTGTCAAAACTTTGGCTACCGATGATAAGGTTAGCACCAGATATCTCGATGTTGTCGCTGTTGGATTCGCCAAACACCTGCACGCCTAATCCGGGATTGGCGTTTGCATTGTGGCTAAAAGTGAACATGCTGCCCATGAGTAACAGGGCAAGAATAGGCTGCGAAGTGTAGGTTAATGTTTTCATGTGGGGGCTCAATGTTTTTACAAGTTAGGGGTAGTTTATGCGGGGTTTGCTGAATGGTTGATGAATGTTGATGACATGGTCATGGTTTCTATGTTGACCTATTAAGAGCGGGTCGTTAGCATAGGTTATTAACGGTTTATAAGTCCCTATAAGAGAATTTTAAGTGAATAAACTCAATTCCATCCCATTAAAATACCCTATTTTCATGTGCATATTACTGTTGTTGTACGCGGTTATTATTAATGTTGAACAACAGTTGGGTACCCAGCGATATTATGTCAATGCGAGTGTTAAACCTAACGGTCAACCTGAATCGACTGAAGCCAAAGCGCTGCAATGTGTGGGTAAAAAAGATGCGATTGACTTCGAAATAAAATTCGAGAACATGGCGGGTTTACAGCAAGTTGAGCGGGAGAAAATGCATGTTTTCTCCAAGTGGATTAATTGCGGGGTGTTTTGAACGTCTTATCATGTAGTTTTTTAAGTCTACGTCTGCATAGCCTTAAGCAACACTGCCGAAATATCTGCTCCTACCTTTAAAGTCGTTTCGGGCTCGTTACTGTGCTGTTGTGACGTGTTTAAAAACGGCGCTATCTCCATCATATCAGCTCCGGTGATTGGAAAATTGTCAGCCAAAGTTTGAATAATTGTTAGCGCTTCTTCTTGGCTCATGCCGTCGGGTTCTGGCGTGCCGGTGGCCGCCACATACTCTGAATCTATGGCATCGATATCAAAGCTGACATAAAGCTCATCTACTTTGTCGGCCTTTAACTGCGCCACAATACCTGCGACTATCGCCTCGGCACCTTGCTCTTTTACATCACAAGTCCAGTGTTGCACTACGCCAAAAGTTTCTTGCCAGTGTTCTTTTGGTTTGCCGGTTGAGCGAATGCCAATTTGGATCAGATGATTGGGTTTAGGCAAGTCTTCGAGTATATGCGTACACCAAGAACCAAAGCACAAATCTATACCTAAGCGCTCGACCAGTAAGTCGGTGTGGGCGTCAAAATGGATGATGGCGGCTTTTTTGCCTTGGGCTTTTTTCGCCAACAACCAAGCTTTGGTTAGTGGATAACTACATGAGTGGTCGCCGCCAATGCCGAATATGCCTTTGTCGGGGAAGTTTTTATAAAATTGGGTAGCAACGTCTTGTGTTATCGATAGTGGTGCAACGCTATGCTTGGCGTTTTCGTCTTTATAGAGAGCTTTGCGGCAGTTGGTTATGGTGGCTTCGTTCATGTATTTGTCGTGCAACATGTGGGGTATTACCCTGATATCGCCCATGTCATAGGCATTTAGGTCAGGATATAAGTCGAGTAGGGTGTTGCGTAAAAATAATGGCCCCCAGTTGGCCCCGCGTAATATGCCGCCGCCGCAATCTGAGCAAACGCCCAAAATCACCGCTTTACCAGCGGTGGGTAATTCGTTTAGTTTTTCTTTGTACAATGCATCAACGTTTTCGGTAGTGCCGTATAACGCTTGATGTAATTTAGTTTTGCGCTCTTTGCCGGTGTTGACCGTAAATACGCCATTGCCCGGTGGACACAGGCAATCTTCTAGCGTTGATTTAAATTGATCCCACATAGGTAACCTCTAGAGTTTGTTCAAAGTCTGTAATGACTTTAGCGCACTATATATAAATGCAGCAATTTATTGATATTAAACTCCCCTGCAATACCAAATTCTTGTTGTAACTGACTTTGCATTCGACGTGCAGTGCCCTCGTCAACGCCTTTTTCGCCAGACAAACCGTAGCGCACCCAAGCTTCGAGCTTCTCATCAATGCCTGACAGTTGGTTGGCTTTGTCTCTTAAGTTGTTGCGATAGTCTGTCATATGCTGGGTTAGGGCTTTTTCGGCTTGTTTACGGGCTTCTTTATAATAGTCACTGGTCATTCTTGATTCTGGCTTTAATTTCACTGGATTATAGTCAAGGTCAATTGTGGGGTGAGACTCGTGGCCTATGTCGGTATGACTGGTGCTGATGTTTTTCGACTTTACCCCTTCACCTTTGAAGGCTAGCGTGAGTGTGCCTGTGGCCAAGCGCGTCACTTCTTTTATTTGATAATCGTAATCGGAGTAGACATCTTGCTGGGCTGTAGGGGGTAAATAAGACAATTCACTGAGGTGTTTGCTGAGCTGTGCTTTGACTGAACCCAGTTTGTGACTTATGTCGTCATACTCGTGTTGAAAGCCTGACAGGCTTTTTTCGGCGTTTGAAACCAAACCATTTAAACGGTAAACCTCGTTGTGCCAGTGCTGATAAGTCGAACTGTTTGGCTGAGAATTACCCATTTTTAATTGTGCTATTTCGCGGTCTTTACGTAAGCTGGTGAGTTTTCTTTGCGCGGCTTGAACGTCTGAATAAAGGTGATCGTATTGCTCGGCGTAATTATGCACATTTTCGCGGTCTTGAGCTATGTCGTCTTGAAGGTGCAGGTAATCTGGATTGGCAACTGTTTCTACGCCGCTGACGTAAGACTGACTGCGGTCTTTGAGTTTTGTTCTGGTTTTGAAAGTTGGTTTTGAATAAGACAGTTTAACCGTAAATTGATTGCTTTGATTTCTATCAGCCTTGTTAATTATTTGAATGTCTTTGAGTCGGTGGCCGAGGTTTTTGCCCAAAGTAGCTGGATATTTCGCGGCAACTTTATAACGAACGTTGTTGCCCAATTGCTGGTGGAGTTGTTTGTACAGACCGCGCGCGTCTGGCTCATTGCGAAGCTTTGCGACTTTGCTGTAAAGCAGCAATGCCCGGCCATCTAAGCCATTTTGCTTGGCGGCATCGGCTTCAATCAATAAATCGTCTAACCACAGGTCTAATTGCAGTTGTGCAATGTTTAGTTTTGCACGGGTTTTTTTGTTGTTGGGTTCGAGTTCGAGCGCTTTACTATATTTGGCTACGGCCAGCTCATAGCGGCCCTGACGATTGTAATCTTCACCGGCATCAATTAAGTCTTTGTGGGCACAGCCTGTGGTGACAAGTCCGGCAAAAAGGATAAATAAGACTCTGATGTTTGAAACGGTTCGCATTTGTAACTCCATGATTGCTAACGGACTTGATTTGTAGCGTTTGATCGAGAAATCATTATAAAGCAATTTACTGAATCCAAAATGAATAGTAGCTTTTTTTTGCGAGGCTGAATATATTGCAAAGCTCGAACAAATACAAACAAGCGACTGTAGGAAAAGACAAATGAAACCATTGGCCAAATTCGCAGGAATGAGTTCAACCCGACTGGTATTTAGAGATTTCACCGAAGCTGATTTGCCAGCATTTGCCGAGTATCGAAATGAACCTGAGGTTGCCCGCTATCAAAGCTGGAATAACTACGACATGGACATGGCCAAAGCGTTTTTTGACAAACAACAGGCATTGTCATTTGGCGAGGCAGGGTCGTGGTATCAAATTGCCATTGCCGACAAACAAACCAATAAGCTGGTGGGCGATTGTGTGATTCACTTTATTGAGGGTGACGAGAAAGACCAGCAAGTTGAATTGGGTTTAACCTTGGCTGGCGAAAATCAAGGCAAAGGTTTTGCTAAAGAAACAATGGACAGCCTGCTCGCATTTATTTTCAACGACTTGAATAAACGCCGAATCATCGCCTTTGTTGATGCGCTTAATAAGCCCGCCGCAACAGTGCTTGAAAAATCTAACTTCAGACAAGAAGCGCATTTTGTTGAGAATATTCTGTTTAAAGGCTGCTGGGGTAGTGAGTATTTGTATGCGCTGTTGAAGCGGGAATATTTAGAGGAATAGGTGCTGCAATAAACACTGAGCTTATCCAAATAGCCCTTTAGCTTGTAACATCTACCAGCCATCACCGGCTGGGGTAAGACCAAAAAAAGTTTGTGGACAGCTTGTCTGTCCCTGCGTTTTTTTGCTCTGAACCCTGTTGCGGAGACTCCGTTACACCGGCCTCTATCGAATAACAAAAAAGAGCAAGGCGTTATAGACAGACCAAGAGTGAGGTGGGATGTCATGGCAATTCACTGCTGTGAACCCCTGCTCATTTGTGAGTCGAGATAATTGGCATGAAAGACAAACTTCGTCATAACATTCTCGTTGAAGGTTAGGGTAATTTTATTGGTGGATTCAAAATCTATAATCACCAGTTGTTCTACGGTTTCGTCAAAGTGATATTTGCGTTGAAAAAAAGATAATGGCTGCTTAAGCAAAGTAAACGATGGCAATATCGCAGCAGTTGGCGATAGTGACACACATATTAGCCATTGCTTTTGCTCAGAAAGATAATAAGACAGCTGATTGTCGTCAATTGCTATTTTGGCAATGTGGTACGTTAAACTTGCGTCATGTCTGCCTATGAACGCTTCTTTTTCGATTTTATGTTTAGCAAGAGTGGATTTGATTTTTTTCCAGCTTAATTGGTTGGTTTTTAAGCTGGATATTAATTCGTCGTCGACCACTGTTTTGACTTTTTCTGTTAGGGGGATATTGCAGGCGCTGTCAACGTGTGCTGGAAGAACACTACTGGCGACAGCTACCTGTGTAAATAATATTATAATTATTAATAAACATCGCATGAGAGTGTCCTTAGGGGGCAAGTATTAATTGCGACTACTGGTTTTTTTGCCAAAACATGAGTTGAGATCTGCTTGGGATACTGATGTTTGAGAGCAATTGTGCTTGCTTTGTTCAATGGCATTGTCTATTGGCATGCTGTACTTTTTCTCTCGGCATTGGCGAGCAACATTTGCGGTAATGCTGGAGACACTGATTGCGTTTATTTTAAGTTGCCAAAGGTTTGGGTCGGTTAGATCTGCATGTAATAGGGGGTCATAATCACTGGCAGGTTTTTGAAAAACCTGATTAATCCACATTGCCCCACGACTGGTAGAAACACCTTTGCTACCAATTGATAACCCCTTAATAGTTTGACACAGTAACACTGTTTTAAAATCTTCAACAAAGAGGTTGTCATACTCACTGATGAACTTTTGTGGTCCATCAATTTTGTTGGGTTTACGGTGGATATAGATGGTGATGGGGTAATGTAGCTTTTTGCTTAGCCCTACTTTATTGTTGTCACGTACATCTTGTTGTATTGATTGAAAAAACTGTTCGAATTCAGTATCGTTTGTTATACCTGCCACTGCATATTTGCCAGTGTTGGCAAAGCTGCTGAAGCAAAGTAATAGTAAACTCAGTACAGAAATCGTTTTTATCATATTAATCTTTTGACTCTGATTTCATTCGTTTTTTGCAATCTTGCACGACTAAAGTTGCCATTTGACCATTATCAAAATTTCTAACCTTAAGCTGCCACATGTGTCTATCGAGTCCTTTTTTGTGGCGCTCACGATCAAGTGTGCCGGGTTTGCCAATAAACACCGAGTTCATCCAAATAGCGCCTCTGGCTGCTCTGAGGCCACCGGAATTTGCCCGTAAGTCATCGGTAGTCTGGCAAAGTAATGCAGCTTTCAAAGTATTGGTCATAAACTGGCTGTAACTTTCAATAAATTGTTGTTTTGAGTGGAGCTTGATTGTTTCTTTTTCAGAATAAATTCTGAATGGGTAGATGACTTTTTCACTAAGTGATATCGCATCATTCGCTTTGATATCTTGTTGAATTGACACAAAGAACGATTCGACTTGATTGTCGTCATCAACACCTATAACGGAATATTTGCCTGCTTGTGCCGATATGGAGGTTATCAGTAAAAACAACGTTACTATTTTAAACTGGTTCACTGTCTTGTTAATCTACATAAACAGTGTGGTAGACAAATTTCGTCAAAACGTTTTTGCTAAAGAACAATGTGATTTTAATACCGCTTTCTAAATTAGTGATTACCAGTTGCTCTATGGCTTCGTCGAAGTGATATTTGCGTTGG
Organism: uncultured Alteromonadaceae bacterium; assembly: GCA_938085045.1. Lineage (GTDB taxonomy): Bacteria > Pseudomonadota > Gammaproteobacteria > Enterobacterales > Alteromonadaceae > JABSOG01. Next base: position 29,219 of record CALKGI010000115.1, on the reverse strand, counting down.
AAAAAAGATAATTGCTGTTTGAGCATCGTAAACGAAGGTAATATCGTCGTTGTTGTCGAAAGTGAAATGCAGACAGGGAACTGTTTGTGCTCTGTGTAAAAATAGGACAACTGATTTTCGTCGACTGTGATTTTGGCAATATGGTATACCGAATTGGATCCGTGTGTGGTTTTGAACGGCTCTTTTTCGATTTTGTATTTACTAAGCGTTGGAATGATTTTTTGCCAGTTCAACTGATGTTGGTCAAGTTCGAAGATCAGTTTATCGTCGACCACTGTTTTGACTTTTGTTGTGTCTGTTGTGGGTATATTGCAGGCGCTGTAAACATGTGCTGGAAGAACACTACTGGCGGCAGCTGCCTGTGTAAACAATATTGTAATTATTAATAAATATCGCATGAAAATGTCCCTAAGAGCATTAAGCATAAAAGCAGCGTCGTTAATTTAAGTTGGTACATTTGCTGTCGTTTGCCTTTTTACTTTGTGTTTGCAATGACTACTTGGTGTTTGCAACATAACCTTTACTTGGTGGCTTCCAAAAACGCTTGATATTGCTGGGATGGTTTGCAATTGGCTTTCATTGGGTGGCAAAAATAAACGCGAATTTGATCTATTCGCAAACGATTATGACTGTTGCGACAAGCTGCTGCGACCATTGGTGATGCCGACCCTCCGTCAGCGTGCCAACTTTCAATTGCACAGTCATTCTCGACCATTTCTTGCCAAGCTATTTGGGCTTTGTCTAAAGAAGCTTCCGGCGCGGCTGGTAGACGCTCTTTAAGTTGGGCGATTAAACTGTCGAGCATTTGCTGTGATTTCTGGTTTTTTTTGTGCAAACATTGGTTCATCTGCCTTTGAGTGATGGCAGTTTTAGTACAATCAGCAGAGTCTTTAACGGGTGATTCTTTTTGCTTAGTGCATCGTTTAGCGACGATTTTGGTCATGACTGATACTATGACGGTGTTAATTTTCAGTTGCCAAAAATCTCGATTTGAACGGTCAGCATGCACAAGGGCGTCGTATTCACTAGGTGCTTTTTGAAAAGCAAGATTCATCCGCATTGCACCCCTGCTAGTCGAAACGCCTTTGTTGTTTACTGTTAGGTCTTCTACCTTATGACACAATAAAACTGTTTTTAAATCGGCGGTAAAAAGTCTGTCATACTCACTTATGAAGTTTTGCGGTCGATCGATTTTATTGGGTTTGCCATTGATGAAAATGGTCATGGGGTATTCGATTTTTTTGCTCAATGCAACACTGTCATTAATGCGAATATTTTGTTGAATCGATTGAAAAAACCGCTCGAACTCAGCATCATTTTTAATACCAGCAGCTGTGTATTTTCCGGTGTTGGCAAAGCTGTTGAAGCAAAGTAATAGTAAAGTTAGTGTCGTGAGCGTTTTTATCATATTAGTTCTTTGCTGCTGATTTCACTCGCTTTTCGCAGTCTTGTACTGCCATGCTGGCGATTTTTCTGTTGCTTAATTTTGTGACTCTAAGTTGCCACATATGACCATCTAAACCTTTTTTGTGCAGTTCATCATCAAACGTGTCGGGCTTTCCAATGAATGACAAATTCATCCAAATAGCGCCCCTGGCTGCTCTTAGCCCATTGGAGTTTGCTCGTAAGTCATTAGTAGTCTGGCACAATAAAGCTGTTTTCAGATCATGAGTCATAAATTGGCTGTAATTTGCAATAAATTGTTGTTTTGACTGGACCTGAAGCTTTTCTTTTTCGGTGAAAATGTTCAAAGGGTAAGCGATCTTTTCACTTAATAATTTAATATTGCCAGACTTTATATCCTCTTGAATCGAAAGAAAGAATGATTCGACTTGATTATCACTATCAACGCCCATTACTGAGTATTTATTAGCCTGCGCAAAGAAGGTGATGAGTGGTAGAAATAGGATTGCCAACTTAGTTAGTTTCATTTTTATTCTCAAATACCTTACACGTTATTTTTTACTGGGAGGTGGATTCTACTATGGATATATGTCATTTAAAAACAGGTCTATTTCTGCTTTTCTTCTAGTTTCAAGTCCTGGAATCACTGTCCCCTTCACCAGCCGCCATTCTGCCCATTCAACCATGGCTTGATCTGTGTTGAGTTTATTGAGCTCAACCAATGTTTGAGAATTCGCAAATCTACTAACACCTATATTAAAAACAAGGCTAACAATAGCATCAAACTGCGTTTGAGTCATATCAAATGTAATAAGCGTGTTCACTGCATCAAGTGCAATTTTGTTGTCTTGATTGAACAGTGCCACAGCTTGTTCCAATGTGATACCAGAGGAGAAATCTTCCCCCGGGAGAATTTTGTGACCCCAACCTATCGTATTATACCCTGCCTCATCCTCATATACTGTAAGCGATGGCCCGCCAGCATCCTCAAAAGTCTTGATCATATTCGCCCCATAATCTGAAAGTGTACATGGGGGCGTAGTGTTAGAAGGCGGTATAGGCCCATTTCCACCCTCAGGCAGTAATCCCATTTCATCGGTAAACATCAGTGTATTGGCATTGCCATAAAGATACGTGTTGAGTCCGCCACGAACGCCAATTGGGTCACTTTGTAGGTATCGGCCAAGGGTTGCATCATAATCGCGGTGGCCGTTATACCAGCTTTGTTTTTCTTGATCAAAATATTGACCGGGAAAGCCGATGTTTAGCTCAACGTTTTCAATTAATAGCGTACGACCAAAGGCGTTATTTTTGGCTTGCCAAACGGTTGCTGCGCTGGCATCGGTGACAATTTCTGGCCGGCCCTGATGATCAGTAAACACGTTATAAAGCTGCTCGTTTTGCGTAAAACCAACCAATTGACCGTTTAAGTAAATGTATTGTTTGCTTATTTGGTCGTTGGTTATTTCAACCAGCAGTTTTCCGTTGTGGCCATAGATATAAAAAACAACGTCACCTTCGGCCGTTTGTTTGCTAACGCGTTGGCCTTTGGCATTGTAGCTGTAGTGTGTCGTTTGGCCGTTGACCGTGACACTTTCCATTCTGTTGTTGGTGTTGTAACTGAATACTCTGTTGTTATCTGCGCCTGCATCGTGCGTGATATTGCCGTTGGCGTCATAATCAAACGTGCGTTCGCCTGTGGGTGTTGTTACAGCCATTAATCTATTTGATTGTTCTGCTACGGTGTAAGTGGCTTCGTTTGCTGATTCTGTTGTGCGATTGCCTAAGCTGTCGAAGGCGAAATCTTGGGTTTCATCGCCGCCGATGGTGGTCAGGCGATTGAGCTCATCGTAACCAAAATCATCGTCTTGGGCATATCGCAGGTTTGCAAGTGATGTAATGTTGCCTGATAAATCTCGTTGGTAGTCAAGGTCTTGTACGCCACTGGCAAGTATGCGCGATACTCGGTATTGAGCGTCATACTGTACGGCGCGTTGTTGGCCATTGCCGAACGTCCAGCCTTTTACCGCGCCAAATGGTTTGTAACGTATTTGGTTGATAAACGCTTCGCCATCGACTTTTACTCTAACGACATTGCCAATTTCGTCACGCTTGTATTTAACTTTCATGCCGCCGGGGTAGTGAATACCTTGCACACGACCGTTGATGTCATACTGGTATTTGAGCTGATAATCTTGGCCTGCCAAGGTGTTGGTTTTTTTGTCCAAGCTGCCGTCTTGATGATACTGGTAATGTTCGGTGCTGGTTTTGCCACTATTTACGTTACTAAGTACATTGCACAACCGTCCTAAACCATTTTCACAATCATCATATTGATAATGATGAATCACTTCGTTGTTGGCTAATTTGCTGATTATTCTGCCTAGTACATCATGACTGTAAGTTAGCTGGTTTCCATTGGCATCGGTCATGCTGGTTAGTTGTCCGGCTGCGTTGTAACCGTAGTGTTTTTCGCCGCTGTCGGGGCTTTTTTGACTGACTTTTTCGCCAAACGCATTGTAGCTGTAAGTGGTTGCGTTACCGCGTGCATCGGTCACTTTAATCACTTTGTTTTGAGCGTTGTATTGTAAAGTTGTGCGATTGCCTTGTGGGTCGGTTACTGCCACTCGGCGATTTAAATGGTCGTATTCGTAGGTGTTGGTATTGCCTTGCCCATCGGTTGAGCTAACCACGTTGCCGTTGGCATCGTAACTAAACTGGCGTTGTTGTTCATTGCCACTTCCACTGCTTATGACTCGGTTTAATGCATCAAAAGATTGGTGTTTTACGAGTGGCGTGACAGTTTCATTAAGCTGCTTTAACCCTGTAACGCAATCTGGTCGAATGCTGTTGGTGGTGCAATCGTTAAATGTCCAAGGGGTTTCATCTGCTTGATATGTCTCACGTAAAATATTGCCTGCGCCATCTAGCTTATATCGAATGCTTTGACTCAATGCATTGGTGCTTTTGGTTTTGCGATAGGCTTTGTCGTAATGAAAAGTTGTTATGTTGCCATCAGCAGCGGTTATTTTGGTGGGCTTGCCAAAGGCATTGTATTTGTACTTGGTGATTTTAGGCTCAGCTAGGTCGACGATTTGTTTACGGAGGCGGCCCATTTTATTGTATTTGTAGCGGGTTTTTAGACCATTGGCGTCAATCATGAAACCTGCGTTACCTAAAGCGTCATAATCGCCGAAACTGATGGTGTGCCCTAGCGCATTGACTTTGCTCAGCAAGTTACCTTGTTCATCGAACGTGCGAGTAAAACTATCTGTATCACCCGGTAGTGGCCCGTTTGTGATTTTTTGTTTGACCTTGCCGTTGGTGTGTAATTGATAGTGATAGGTCCAGATTCTTGTTTCGTTAGTCAAACGAGATTGGGCCAGTTTTTTAATTAAACGTTGGTTGTTGTCGTATTCAAATGTGGTGATGAGGCTGCTGGTGGTTAGTTTAACTGGCAATGGCAACAGTGGGTGCCACTGGGTTGAGATTGTTGTTGCGTTATCTGTGCCATAACCTGTGGTGGTTTTGGTGATGAACCCGCGATTATTATAATCGCTGTCGGTAATATTACCTTGCCAGTCGGTGATTTTGTCTTTAAAACCCAGTGCATCGTAACTGTGCGATTGATTGGCGGCGTAACAGCTGCCAGCTTCGTGTTCGCTCGACAGTGCCCGGGCTTGGTCGTCATAAACCCATTTTGCATAAGGTTTGCAAATAGCTTCTCAGGCTTGAGACATCTACCAGCCATCACCGGCTGGGGTAAGACCAAAAAAAGTTTGTGGACAGCTTGTCTGTCCCTGCATTTTTTTGCTCTGACCCCTGTTGCGGAGCCTCCGTTACACCGGCCTGTATCGAAGGGATCACTACTTAAACATCAGGCTTAGTTACAGGCAGGTTGAATTGGGCGGCTGGTTCGTTGGAGGCTGAGAGAATTTAAGTGGGGTTTCGTTAGGAGCCGGTGTAACGGAGGCTAGCAATAGGGGACAGAGCAGTTGACAAAAACTGGGAACGCAAGCGTTCCTTGCGTATCCCATTTTTGCAATCTGGTCTGTCCCCGGCTGGTGGTTCCTGAATCTTCCCAAGTAGGAGCGGCAGCAGCGAAGCGTCACGCCGCGATGAATTCGACATTCCCTAATAACCAATTGATTAAATTAAGTAATCTAGAAAATGGTTGTTTTTCGACAGCCTAGCCCGGGGCTGTTGACAAAAAACAGAACAAGTCGCTACAGCCCAACTTGGAATGTTGTTGGTCGGTGGCGTATGATGCTAGGGATTTAAAGTCATTTGGTTTACAACAAAATGCCAGAATGCATATTGTATTGAAAGGTACGTAAAGGCAGGGCATATAACTAATAAGATCAGTGCTTTGCCACGCTCTAACTGTGGATTAAAGTGCATTGCACCGTAATAACTAACTAAGCAAGACCAATATGGTAGCAGCGCCAAAATGGCAAACCAACCCAAGTCATCATTCCACGCTTGGCGGTAGTTGTCATAAAGTAATGTTTGCAACAGCAATATCATCAAGGGCGGAAAGCCCATAACAAATTGTGAATAAATATAAACGAGTCTGGCGGCTTTTTTGTCGGGCTGAGGGTTTTCTTCAACTTCTGGGTCGAATTTGCTGGCGATTTTAAGGCGAAACCAATACCACCAACCACCTAAGTAATAGGCAACTGGGGCTGCAAAGGTGCCGACAATCACCAAAAACAACCAGTAATTTTGCCATGAACCGTCAACCAAGGGAGATATCAATTCCCACCCCGGCCAAGGCCTGTTCAAGCTGTCTTTTAGTAATAACTTATCAACGCGACTTAGGGTGTGGTAAATGCCATAGCAAATGGCGGCAATGATGATGTTTTGTCGGTTGTCTGTACTTTTGTGCTGCTCGAAAAACACCTTGGGTTTGATAAATAACATCATCAAGTCGGTGAATTTTATCTGTATAGATGTGAGCAGCAGTTTCATGATTTTTTACGCAAGGGCAAATCAAAGTTGTGACGTCATCACAACTTAGCTTCTTCATCGGTCAAATAACGCCATTCGCCCGGTGGCAAATCACCCAGTTCAATACCGCCAATCGATTCGCGGTGTAGTGCGACTACTTTGTTGCCAATGGCGGCGAACATGCGCTTAACTTGGTGGTATTTACCTTCATGCACTGTCACAACCACTTCGTAAGGTTCAATGATCTCTAATTTGGCAGGGCGGGTGAGGCCTTTTTCATTGTTTAGTTGAATACCCTCGGCAAACTGAGCAATTGCACTTTGCTCGATTGGCGAAGTTAGCTCTGCTCGGTAGCGTTTGCCGCATTCTTTTTTAGGTGAGGTGATGGCGTGAGACCATTTTCCGTCGTCGGTTACTAGTACTAAACCTGTGGTATCTACGTCTAATCGTCCGGCAATGTGCAGCTTGTCATGCTTTTCTATAGATATCAGGTTTAATACCGAAGGGTGGCTTTCGTCGACGTTTGAGCAGATAAAATCAACCGGTTTGTTAAGCATGATGTAACGTTCGGTGATAAACGACAGCAGTTGTTCATCCAAATGAACTTCGTCGGCGTCTTTAACTTTGGTGGCTGGGTTTGTCACCAATTCGCCATTAATGGTGACGTTGCCCTTGCCAATGGCGCGTTTGGCGTTGATGCGACTGTGTTCGGTGCAGCCGCAAATAAATTTGTCGAGTCTCATAGTTCTTCGCTGATAGCAGGGAAATTGCCGTCATTATACGTGAGCCTGAACTTTTTATTCAATTTTCTGTAAGTAAATCCTGCGAGGCTTTACTAAGTAACTGAATTTAATAAAAAGGAGATCTGAGTAATGTTGGGTTTGAGGCTAAACTATTGATTATGAAAGAACAACAGCAACAATTTGAATCGGTTATCGACAGTCATAGCCAGAGTTTCATGAAAATTGCGGCAACTTATGAAGCCGATCATAAGTTGCAGCAAGACTTGCATCAAGAAATTCTATTGGCCATTTGGCAGTCACTGGCAAGTTTTAAAGGTCAAAGCAGCCTTAAGACCTTTGTTTATAGGGTGGCTTATAACAAGGCTTTTAATCATGTGGCAAAGCATAGTCGTGGGCCAAAACATCAAGATTTAGATGATGTGCATGTTTGCCAAACCGACGGGCCAGAACAAACGATTCAAAACAACAACACACTTGCGAATTTGATGGTGGCCATTCGGCAATTACCTGTTATGCAAAGGCAGCTGATAACCCTCGCTTTAGATGGGGTTAGTTATGCAGATATCGCAATTATTACAGGCTTAAGCCTTAGCAACGTAGGTGTGCAGCTTAACCGGGTGAAAAAACAACTTAAAAGTATAATGGAGTAACACAATGACTAAACAAGATGAGCAATGGGACGATTTGGTAAAAGGCTGGCACGACACCGACATAGAATCGACCAATGATAAGGCTGCATTGCAGGCCAAAGTAAAAAGTAGTGGTCATAAAATGATGTTTGAAACTGTGGTGAATGTCACGGTAGGTTTGGGCTTGAGTGCTTATATTGCATATGAGCTAATGCAGGGTTTACCTTCATTATTAGATGTTGCTACTTACGCCGTAGTGCTGATTATTGCTTTATTGATGACATTTACCAGCATTTGGCTCAGACGAGGCAACTACTCTGCCTTGGTCAAAGACAGTCAGTCATACATGAAACTGATGCTCAAACGAACCCAGTCGACACTCAAAATAACCAAAGCCAGTCAGCTGTTTTGCGCAGTTTTGTTCATTGGTTTTGAAGGTTTGTTTATGTCTTTGTTTGTTGCATCATTTCTGTCGGGTCACGATATGGCCAAACCCGAATTAGCTGGGGGCATTATGGCGTTTGTTACTGTGTTTTTTCCATCGATGTATTACTTTCTTAGGCGTTATGCCACTAAGGTTTCGGTTGAAAAAGAACGAATCGAAGGTATGCTAGCCGATGTACTGGCTTAAGGTAGAGTGTTAATGCCTGTTGAAAAACGCCATCACTAATTCGGTGGTGTTTGGCAATATATCCCACTTGTGCGGTGCGCCCGTGACTTTGTAAAACACCACTTCGGCATTGTTTGTACAGCCCTGTTGCCAAAGGTGTTTTTCGACTTTGGTCAGCGGGGTTGTGATGATGGGTGATGCATCGCAACCGTTGCTTTTATGCCAAGCTTGAACAGCCATTTCTACACTCTCATTCCAACGCTTTGTGCTGGGGCCGTAACCTTCAAATTTGTTGACCTTATCACCCGTGCCATGAGCGGTGAATACGGGGACTTTAGTGCCAGTATCTGGGCAGCTTGCACCATGCCTAATACCACCAATGGGCGCAATTGCCGCAAAACCCGCTATTTCACATGCCGCACGCGAAATTGTTCGACCGCCGCCCGAGAAGCCTGTGGCGTAAATGCGTTTTGTATCGACACATAAATTTTGCTCCGACCAGCTTTTAACTTGCGCGATAAAGGCCATATCGTCGGGTAAGTTATCATCTTGTGGTGTATTCCAGTGGGTGCGTCCTTTTAGGTCTTGTCCTTGAATGGCCGCGACAATATAGCCATTCTTGTCAGCATGTTTGACCATTTCGGTTCTTCTAAAGGCCCCTGTGGGGTAACCGCCGCTGCCGTGCAGTAAAAACACCATGGGTAATTGGATTTTTCCGTCATATTGGGGCGGAAAATAAAAGGCAACGTCACGTTTGGTGGTGAACTTTTTGTCGGTAACAATAAATGAACGAGGGTGGCTGTTGGGCAAATCACGGTTTGCTATTGGCGTTCTGAAGGCGTTGTCGTTAATGGCAAGTTCGCTGGGTAATTGGCATTTAGCAGGTTGCGCTTTGATTGGCAATGCAGCCAAAGCGATTATGAACAAGGTTGTTTTGATAATTGTGTTCATAGTCATTACAAATACCCGCTGCGCTTAATTTCTAAATAACCATTACACACCTCAATGGCGAGGTTTTGTGGGTGAGCATCAACCACAAATACGCCTGCATCGGTTAGTTGCTTGCGTACTTGTTGACGGCGGTCTAGGTAGTCGATTGTGCCGCAGTAACGGTAAACTTCGTCGATGTTGGTGACGGGCTCATCGAGGGTTTGTTGCAATATGGGTTCGCGGATGTTGGCGAGCAATATCAGGTGGTTTTTGCCGATTAATTTGATGGCAGGTAATAAGTCGTCGACATCTTCGTCGCGGGTGTTGGTGATTAATATCACTAACGAGCGTTTGCGCTGCATTTTTAGCAAAGTTTGCGCTGCGCCACTGTAATCGGTGGCGTGCACGCCCGGTTGCAGATCGTATACGTGGTTTAAAATGGTGTTGATGTGGGCGCTGCCTTTGTTGCACGGTAACCAGCGTTGGTCGGTGCCAAAGCTCATTAACCCTACCGCATCGCCCTGTTTTAGCGCGATATGGCTTAATAACGACATGGCGTTTACGGCGTGATCTAAGTGACCTAAACCATCATCTTCGCTGCGCATTCTGCGGCCGTTGTCGAGCAGTACGATAATTTGCTGATCGCGCTCGTCTTGATAGTCTCTTGAGATGATTTTTTGTTTGCGGGCGGTGGCTTTCCAGTCTATTTGGCGAGACGTATCGCCACGTTGGTATTCTCTGAGTTGATGAAACTCCATACCTTCACCCCGTTTTTGGGTGCGTTTGATGCCAAATTGCGAAATATGGTTGTCGGTGGCCAGTAAGCTGTAACCGTTAATGGCTTCAAAATCTGGGTAAACTTTTAATGTGGTGGCAGTGTCGTCACGCCAAACTGCATGCCACAGTTTAAAGGCGCTGTGGTGTAGTATTTCAAGACCACCAATAATGGCATCGCCTCGCTGGGCCGGTCGTACTTTGTATTCTAACGAGGTAGTCAGCGAGGGTTTTAAGTCACAATCGAGGTTAAAGTCTGAGACTTCTAACGAGGGTGCAACCAGTTCTCGAATGATAATGCGCTGCGGCTTTGAATGGTTATGACTAACTGTGAGGGTCACAGGTGACCAGCGGTGTAACGATAAAATATCTTTGCTTTTACGGCTAAAACTCAAATCTGGCTGTTTTACGGCATTGGCATAATCTACGCCAATTAATACCGCGGCCACCACTAATACAAACAACCAAACATCACCCAGTAAGGTTTGAAGCGAGGCGGCCCAATCGGCAGTTTGTGGTGCCATTAACAGCAGTGATTGCATAACGGCGATACCCAACGGTACGCACAGCAGCCATAACAGCCGTTTATCTGGCTTTACGACAATACGTTTCACTGACGCGGAGCCTCAATGTGATCAAGTATGTTGAGCAATACTTCATCGGTTTTAACCCCTTCGATTTCCATGTCGGTCGACAACATCACGCGGTGACGCAATATCATCAATGCCACAGTTTTCACATCGTCTGGGGTGACAAAGCTGTTGCCGTTTAGTAGTGCGTGCGCTTTGGCGGCTCTAACTATCGAAATACTGGCTCGGGGGCTGGCCCCTTTGGCAATGCCTGCCCAATCGCGGGTGGCACGAACCAGTCGAATAACATAATCGAGTACGGTGTCGTCAATGCTTAGGTGACTGACCAAACTTTGCAGTTTTATCACGTCTTCAACGCTCATTTGCTGGGTTAATGAGTCGATGTTAAAACTCTCAGCGCGGCCATCGGTGACCAATTTCACCAGCATTTTTTCTTCTTCAAGCTCGGGATAATCGATGATGACTTTCATCATGAAGCGGTCGAGTTCTGCTTCGGGTAGTGGGTAGGTGCCTTCTTGTTCAATCGGGTTTTGAGTCGCCAATACCATAAACGGGTTACCGGCCGCGTACGATTCACCCTCTATGGTGACTTGCTTTTCTTGCATCACTTCAAGCAGTGCCGCTTGTGTTTTGGCTGGGGCTCGATTGATTTCGTCGGCCAGTAATAAGTTAGTAAATACTGGGCCTTTACGCATTTGAAACTGCTTGGAGTTCATGTCGTAAATGGCATGGCCGGTGATGTCGCTTGGCATTAAATCTGGGGTGAACTGAATGCGCGAAAAGTCGCTGCCAATACATTTGGCCATGGCACGCACAAGCAGCGTTTTGCCTAGGCCCGGTAGGCCTTCTATCAATACATGGCCGGCACTTAACAGGCCAATTAATACTTGTTTTAGCACTTGTTGCTGGCCAATAAACACTTTGTTTATTTCGGTTTGCATGTCTTGTGTTTTTTGATGGCCCCACTGAATTTGCGCTTGTAGCGCTTCATCAATGGCTTGCGCTTCTTCTGGAGGCTCAGGGTTATGCGAAGAGTCGTCAGTTAACATAATTGTTTCCTTAATTGCTGTAATCGTTGAACTTGGCGGACTATCTGGTCGTGTTTGACGGCGATGTTTGCGTATAGGGCAAAGTGAACCTCGCCTACGTCGGTGTCGCTTAGTCGGCCAATTAATTCGAGCTGTTGTGGTTCGTTCATCTGGTTTAGGCCCGGATGGCGCACGGTGACTTTTTTGATGATTTGATGGCGCAGTAACTCAACTATGTGCTCGCCTGCACCTTTATCTTGGTCATTATCATCTTTGCCGGCATTACGTATAAAACAGTGCCAGCGATAACGGGCCGATGCTTCGATATGTTCGACAAAATTGCGCCTAACGGTGTTTTTCACTATGGTCAGCGGGCCAAAGCGTAGGGTTTGCGACCAGATCCAAAAAGCCAGTAATATTAGTGCGCTTACCACCAACGTATGATTTTTTTGCCACAATAAGGTCATCAGGCTGGGCATGTCTTCGTGATATAAAAGCCAAGTTTTTTCACCGGGGCGAATTAACTCTTGCAATAAATAAGCGTTATCAAAGCAGGCAAGTCTGGCGTTGGTCCATAGGTTCATATCGGTTAAAACCGCCAACTCGCCTTTACCTATGGTGAGATTCAGCATTTGTAGGCCATAACCATCAGACGTCCAAAAATCTAGCTGATCTCTATCGGGGTATTCCAAGATGTTGTCGCTGTGGATGTTCGCTTTGGCATCGGGGTACCCTTCTACTGTGGGTATGGGTGAAAGCAACGGCGATTTTGCACAGTTTATGCTGCCTTTGTCGACGGCTTTTTTAAGTGCCTCACCAAAGGTTTCTGAACTAAAGTCGCTTAGATCGCCAGCAGTGACTTCGACTTCGGTTGGCGCTTCGTCATCTGGCTCAATATTGGCTTCGAATACTTGTATGTCGTAGCTATCAAGCAGGCTGTCGTTACTGCTTTGGGTTTTTTCGTTATAGAGCATTTTGCCAACGACCACTAAGTTGCCACCGTCGTTAATCCATTGTTTTAACGCTTCGGTACGTCTTTCGCTCATGCTGTGACGGACGCTGGTGATAATGATGGTATCCGTGACCGAGGGCAGGTTGTCTATCAATGCTAACCCACGCTGCGATTCGGCCATATCTGTCATATCGGGGTTAGATTTTTCGATAAACAATTGCGCAGCCAAATAAGGGTTTTGCCTAGCGGCCAAATCTTCGCCCACAAAAACATCGACTTCTTTGAAGCGAATATCGACCAGCCAAATCAGCACACCAATTAAAGTGGCGCATAATACCAACAACAGGCGTGAGAGCAGTTTGTTTTTGGTGTTTTGTGCGGCGTTGCTGGCTTTGTAGACGTTATTGCTCATCTTTAACCTCCGCAAACACCTGATGCCACTGGTCAAATAGATGGTTCATGGTGTCTTCGTCGGGCATGATGCTGGCATAAGCCAAACGCTGCCAGTTTGTGGTTAGCAGTTCAAAATAGTCAGCTGTAATGGGCCGTGCATTATTTTTAACCTGCGCCACACATTCACCCTCGGTGAAACTGTCGTGCACCTCTAGATGGTTTTGCGTGACGAGTTTTAGCAAACTGCCGCGATATAACAAACTCAGCGCTTGGCGTTTGTCGCCTTGTTGCCATAGAGATTTGGCGTGGCTGGCTGGGTCATCGGGCAAATTGGCTTGGTTTATGTCTAGGCCAAAAACACTGGCTGGTGGCAAGTTATTGGTGTTGATATTATTTTGTTTTGAAGGGGCAAATTGCTTCAACCAATCGCGGTAACGGTAAAGCAGTAATGTCACTATGGTGACTACTAATGCGGTCAGTAATAATTCCATGCTACCCGCGAAAAAAGTCAATAGTGCCGATAACCAACCGGGCATTTCGACTTTTTTCTCATTTTCGTCACCGAATTTACTATCGAGAAAAAACTCTGGGTAAGTGGCGGTTTCTTTTTGATTAAAGTGCTCGTGCGTCATGACCTCTTTGGCCAATGCCTTGGCGGCTAGCGCATCGGGAGATGCTTGAACAATTTTTACTGTGGGCGCTTGGGCTGTCTGGGTATTGCCTTGCTCGCTGGCAGGCTCATTGGCATATGTATTACTCGGCAACGCCACCCCGCAGAGTATTAACACACACATAAGCGAGGCCAAAGTTGCAGCGCCTTTGCGTTTGGCTTGTTGACGTTCAACCATGCGACGAAAGGTAATTTCTATATCCCAGCCTTCGATTTGCGTGCGTTGATTAAGGTATAAGGCAAACCCGGCAGCGACAAAATAAGGGGCAACTACTGCCATCGACAAAAACGCCAACAGGTTACTGAATACTGAGATAGACTCTATGATTTCAAGAAAGTCTGATTCGATTTCGACCTCGGGGGGGACTAAAAATATCGCCAGCGCATACACGGCCAAAGTGATGAAAAACTCGATGTGCATTAATACTATGGTCAGCCAAAAAGCGGCTTGTTGATTGTCGCCATCAAACAGTTGCATACGCTTTTGGCGCCGAGCACCACTGAGGTTTTCTAGTTGTACTACTGAGGCGGTGTACGAGCGTTGCAGGCTAAACCGGCGCCACAGCACAGTGGGTAACCATTGCCTGCCCACCACCGACAACCAGCGTTTAAACTGCTGTTTTAGTGTTGAGTCTTCTCCAAATTGGGCAAAACTTAAATAACCCAGTTGAATGCGCTCATAGAAGGGTTTTAACCACCAAAAGATTAGCATTGCCAACCAGCTGTACTGCATAAATACCAGTTGTAGCAGCAAAAATATCGGTAGCGCCACCATTAGCCAACCGCTAATGAGTGGGCCATACCATTTGCTGGCCATTCTAAATCCCAAGTCTACAGCTTGCCATTTTGAACGGGGCCTAACAACGGTGCTGATATTGCTCAATTCCATCGTTAGCGACTCCCTTTAGTTTTGCCTGCAAAGACAAAATAGCCAATAACGCACACCCACAAAAAAGTGCCAACACCGTATTTTACACTCAACGGCAATGCCGAATTTGATGACCAAAACGCTTCAAAAAAGGCCGCTATGGTGAGCATTAATATTATGCCATACAGTAGGTCTAATGCTTTTAACGACATAGTTTTAAGCGACCCCAGCCGTGTTTGCTGGCCCGGTGCAATTAGAGAGTGGCCCAGCATTAACCCGGCGGCCCCGGCGATGGTGATGGCGGTTAATTCAAATGAACCATGGCCAATAACAAATGGAAAAAACGTGTTTTGATAACCCAAAGTGACAATATGTGAGGCAACTGCGCCAAAAAATAAACCGTTATAAACCAAGTAGAAAATACTGCCCAAACCATAAAATAACCCGGTGGCAAAGGTTTGAAATCCCACCGTTATGTTGTTTTGTATGTAATGACCAAACATTTGCATATCGGTTTGGGCATCTCGGTCTTGCCCTACATGCTCTGCAGAGGGGTCGTACATTTTTTCAAAGCTGGCCACGGTTTGGTGATCAAACAGGCTGTAAATTAACTCCGGTTGTATTTGCACCAAAATAAACAGCAATACCGTTGGGCCATAAAACAATAGGGTGGCCAACCACACATAAGCGGCGTTTTGGCGAACTTGATGCGGAAAGGTATGCACCACAAACTTAATTAACTGGCTGAAAAAATGGCTGCGGCGCTGGTAAAGTTGTTGATGGCCGCGCAACACCAAATTGTTAAGTCGCCCAACAAGATAACTGCTGTAGCGTCTTTCTTGTGCGAGGCTAAGGTGGTGGCAGATGCGCCGATACAGTTGTGGTAACTCAGGGTCTAATGGTGGCTTTTTAAATTTCAGTATGGCTTTGTTTTCAGCAAGCGTTAACGCTTCTTCCATTTGTGACCAGCAATCTTGATAACGTTGTTCAAAAGTTTGTTGTTTCATGATTGGCCGATGATCCCATTGGCTATTTTCTTGATTTCGCTGACTCTGGTATCGCTTAGCGCTTCATCCTCAGCTGTTTTGCTACCCAGTGGCAATATTGGGGCTAAAATATCTGCAAGCTCTTTTTGTCTTGACGTTGACAGGGTCAGGCTGCGCTCGGCAAAGGCCAATATTGCTTGTTGTTCGTCTAAATCAAGTAAAAATGGGGCGGGGCGAGTGCCAGCTTCGGTTAGTTTTGATTTTCGTTGGGGTTGAGGTTTATATACCACTAACGTGGCGGCCGCATGGTCGCCCAAACGTTTGAATTCTTTGCTGGTGGCCATCGAAATAATGCCAAATAAATAGGCGAAGGGAAAAAAGTCAGCAGCACGTAATATATTGCGTAAAATCGATGCGCCCCAGCCAAGCGGCGTGCCATCGTCGTGTACCACCTGAATACCCATGGCTTTTTTGCCGGGGGTCATGCCGTCTTTAAACATTTCAAAAAACACACAGTAAAACCATTCGAGCAGAAAATATAAAATCAAATACACGCCCATTCCTGCTTCGCCCATGCTTTGAAATAACCAACTAATGAGCAGTATCACCACTAAACGAATACTCCAATCAATGGTATAAGCCAAAATACGGGGGACTGGACCTGCGGGTATTAGGTGTATTTCAATACTTTCGGGCGTTTCAACACTGATGTGGTTGTCAATCAGGGTGTGTGGGTTATTGGTGGCTATGGCTGTGAGTCCGATTGATAATAATTCCTAGACCGCAAGCCTAGCAATTAGGGGGGTTAGTTTCAAGCATCAGTGTTTTTCTTTAATTAATTTTGGGGCTTTTAATGGGTTTGAGTAAATACACTGTGGATTTCTCATTGGCCATTTTTTGAGTGTAATAGAGCAATCGATTTTCGTGGTTGTAAACAAAGCTCATTTGTTTGGGCACATGACGGTTTAACAGTTTGAATGATGTATTGGTGTCGGTTAAATCTAGTTGGGCAATAGGCCATTTGGCTGATTGCTTACCTTGCTCGGTGGCCTGAAAAGAAAAGACTAGCTGGGCGTGTTCGTCAACATACCAGTGAGCGATGCCGTTGGGTTGTTTAAGTGGTCTATGTGCACCTTTATCATCAAGCAAAAGCAATGGGCCGAATACGGTTTTTTGGTAAAGTAGTTGGTTGTTGAACACTTCAAATCGGTTGAGGGTTGTTTGGTCGGGCAAAGTGAAAACCACTTGTTGGTTGGTGGTTACTTCTACGTGTTGATTGCGCTGTTGGGCTACAAAAATTTTATTACTGGTGCGCCCAAAATTCGCGGCAATGACGTTTTTATAGCGCGTTACTATTTTTCTAGTGGCCACATCAAACAATACTGCGTCAATTTGTTGGTTTACCGACAGGTTAAGCAATACTTGGCTTTCATCTTCATTCCAGCTGTACGACAACACGTTAGCATTGTCAAAATCGGTTAAGCGAATTCGCTCATCACTGCCCAATGTGTGTTTGTATAAATCGAACTGGCCTAGTTTATCGCCAAGGTAACTGATCCATTGTTTTGAACGAGAAAGGTATGGCGTATGCTCTGTTGCCCTAGATTTAGACAGGTTTTGTAGCATCAATGCGCCTTGATTTTGAGGGCGCTTGTCTTCGCTGAAAATACTTAAGTTTGACCCGCCTTCGGATGTCACTAGCCAGCCTTTGCCAGGCATATAATCAAAATCCCATACTTGGCCACTATACAATAATGAGGTTTGGCCCGATTCGATGTCTAATTGATAAATGCCGCCAGTAGTGGCGTCGAGCGACGAAAACAGTAAGGTTTGGTGGTTTTTCCAGACGACTTGAGAGATGTCGGCGAGGCTTCGGTAGTGCACATTGATTTGGTTTGACGCTAAGTCCCAAATAACAATGGCGCTTTCATGAAGCCGCTCGTTGACTCTTATTGCTGCAACGTCATGGCTGTAATTTGACGATCGTGGTGAATGAAAATTGGTGTTTGCACGTTGAAAAGGGGCACTTTGCACAATCTCGCCGCTGATGCTGTCTATTATTTTAAGGCCTGTCATGCGTATTGTTGGTTGTTCATCTAAATAAAATGCGGCCACAAAATTTTGTCGCTCATGCGCCCAATCGACGGTCACTAGGGTGTAGTCGCCACAATCGATGAGTTGGCGGTCGGTGCGAGTCAAAAAGTTATGTACGCGAATACCACATTTGTCTTTACCGTCTAGGGCGGTGTAAAGCAGTTTGTTTTCGCTTGGCACAGGTGACCACAAAATATTGCCGTTGGCTGGGTCGTGGTCAAAATAGCTTGTTTGCTGGGTATTTAAATCGGTGATAGCAATGCTTGAGGGCGAGTTTGACTTAGCGTCTGTGCTGCTTTCGCTGAACACTGTGGTGTAATTTGGGTTGAATCTGGGTTCACCTTCTTGCATCAAACTGGCGATTAACCGAGTCTTTTGATATTGGATTGGTGTCTGTGGTGTGGGCGGCTGAGCTGGCTTAGAAAAACCGTGCAATATGAATAACAAAACAGTGCACACTGCCACGGTAATGGCAATGCCGCGCACTTGGCTAAAAGATTTTGGTTTGTTGAGCTGCTTGTTTATTGGGGT
Organism: uncultured Alteromonadaceae bacterium; assembly: GCA_938085045.1. Classification (GTDB taxonomy): domain Bacteria; phylum Pseudomonadota; class Gammaproteobacteria; order Enterobacterales; family Alteromonadaceae; genus JABSOG01. Next base: position 11,067 of record CALKGI010000115.1, on the reverse strand, counting down.
TATGGGTTCTACAAGGCGGTAACCTTGTTTGGGAATGGTTTGAATGTATTTTGGGGTTCTGGGATTGTCACCTAGTTTTTTGCGCAAATCGGCCACTAATTTTACCACTAAGTCATCGGCACCTTCTCGGTTTTGCCATATGTGTTCAATCATGGTGTCGCGGCTTAAGGTGTTAGGATGATGTTTGGCCAATAAAACCAGCAGCGTCATTTCTTTGGGGGTCAGGCGTACGTCATTTTTTTGCTGATCTTGATGGCAAAAGGTGACGCTGTTTTGTTGTGGCTGCACCACTACATCGGCGAATTTGAATGGGTCTGTCATCAAGGCTCCTTGTTGTGGGCATTATATAACGTTGCTGTAAAAAGGCTATTTGATTATTTAATACCAAATTCAATAAAATCAACGGTGTAAATAAAGGTCGTGTTTTTATGAAGAACGATTTTGGCTAAATACGAGGTTATTACCCTGTTGTTTAGTTTCATGGAGTGACAACATCGTTGGCCTTGTTACTCTACCTAAAGGCCATCGCTCAATGAAGCGTACTTTATTGATTTTACTCATGCTTTTCAGCTCAAACCAAGTCTCTGCCAACAGTTATTTTCACCCTAAATGGTCGCCCGATGGCAGTCAAATCGCTTTTTATGGTTATGTTGGTAAAACACCAGATATATTCGTTGTTGATGTTAAAACTGGCAAAGTCGTTAATGTCACTCAGACCAAAGACAATTGGGAGATTGAGCCGCGCTGGATTGACGACAACGCTCTAGTGATTGCCTCGGGCGCTAATATGAAAAAAATACGGATGACTCAGTTAAATATTGGCACCAATAAGCAGGCTTTAATGACAGGACATGTTGAACTGCAACTGTTTATCGCGAGCAGCGAAAACCCGGGCGAAATGCTAGTTAACTGGAAAAAAAATCAACACTGGGGTTTTTATCAAATGAATCGTGATGGCAGCAACGTCAAACCCATCACGAGTATACCGGGCATTTTTGTTCATCAGGTTTTCTTGGGGCAAAAACTGGCGCTAGCGACATTGCAAGACAATATTGTATTGATTGGACTCGATGGTAAAATAGTGCGGTATTTGGTGAAGAATACTAACAAACAAGAATCTCCTCATTTGTCGTCAGACAGGACCAAACTGCTGTATTTGTCGACGGTGAATGCACAACGCGATATATATCTTAAAAATTTAACCACAGGTAAAGTACAGCGGTTAACGAATGATGAAACATCAAAATACTCGCCGCAGTTTTCCCCACAAAACGATTATTTTGTTTTTGCTGGTGTCGAAAAAGACAAGATAGACATTTTGGCAATGGATTTGTCGGGCAAGGTGATTGGTAATTTTACGAAGGACAGTCATTAGCCCATGCCTAAAGTCGGCATTGGCCAAACGAACTGCACTTGGTGGCATCTGTCAAGCACTAGCCCCTATAATCCCATCAATCGCATGATAGGCCGATAATATCGCGCCTTCTTGCCAGCCTTGTAAATTGCTTAGGTGCTCTCCTGCAAAGTAGATGTTTTCATCGTTAGTGAGCAGAATGTTGGCCGTTGATGCGCCCCAACCACCGAGTTGAAAGGGGACTTTGCTCCAGCAAATGCTGATGCCGTTGTGCACTTCATTGCCATATTGTGGATGTAGTTGACTGGCTTGGGTGATGCCTGGGTTGAGCCTTTGTTGTGGACTCATGGTAGAAAAACTGTCGCCTGCACTGCTGCTAAATGTATAGGCCCCAACAATTATGCCTTGGTCATGGCCAAAACCGCTGTTGGGATACCACAGTTGGGTGATGTTTTGGTTGGTCCACGATATGCCACCATATATGTTGTGCTCTTGCTCCCAAAATCGTTTTGACTGAAAGGCGATTTTACAAGGGTTGGTGTAGCCAAAATTGTTAATCTCATTTTGGTGAGCGGGCGAAAAATCATTGGCGATATTTCTTAATACGGTTGTCGGTATTGTGCAAATGCAGTAGTCAGATTCGACCGTGACATCACTGCCTGTTTGGTCTTGGTAAACAATGCGCACGCCGGCATCGGTCTTGCGAATTTGTGTCACTACCGCCTGATAAATGATGTTGTCGGCTACCTGGGCCTCAAAGGCTTTGGCGATTTTATCCATGCCGCCAACAGGTTGTAATAGGGTGGGTTGCTGGTCGATTGTTTCGACAAAACTGAGCTGATATTGCCAAAAGTCGCTGTTGAGTATTTCGGTTAAATCTAGCGGTGAAATCGGGGTATCGCGGCCAATGCCGCCAGTGTTTTCTTGTCCTTCAAAACCTGCGCGGTTAGAGCCGGTATAGTTCGAATTGGCTGTTAGGGCACCGTAACTTTTTAACATTTCAATGAGGTCGTTTCGCTCCCCGGGGGTTAGTGCTTGGTCTAGCGCGTTTTGGTTGAGCGCTGTTGAGAGCAATTCGCTGATGTAACCTCGGCTGTCGGCAACTATTCGCCGAGCGAGTTGTGGCTGGCCGTTAAAGGCGTTGGTACTGTGATATAAAGCCGCCCGGTTGTCGTTGGTGAAGGTTTCGAGTTCAATAGAAAATTGGCGGCAGTATCCGAGTAATAAATCGTGATGATGGGGGATTCGGGCAGGTCCGGGATTAAAATATAGGGCCGGGTTGTTGTCAAATTGACAGCTTTGCAGTGAATCTAGCTCTTCAATGGTGTCGCCCGCTCGAATGGTTTGGCAACGCCCGCCTGCCCGTGCTGTGGCTTCTAATATGGTGCATTGGTAACCGAGTTTGTTCATTTCCAATGCCGCTGTCATGCCTGCTATACCACTGCCAAGTATGGTAACGGTTTGATTGTTGCCGCTATTGGCAGGCCAGTCTGAAGGTCGTGGGTTGGGGTTAACCGCTGGTGGCGGGTCGGTTGGTGTAGGCGTTGGGTTTGGTGTTGGTGTAATGGGTGGTTGTTCTGATGCATTGGAAGCGCCACAACCAGAGACCGTCATTGTTAAACCTATGGTGGCCGCAGCTTTGAGCATTACTGAACTGCCAGCAATTTTGCCGATTGAACCGAGAAAATGACGTCTTGAAATAGAAGTGGGTAGAGTTTTCATGGTTTGGCTCCCGTTGGTTGTTGTTTCGCCACAAACCTATTTTGAGCGTATTTGGAGGATGGGTTAGGCGAGACACGAGCCGCAACCCATCGGTTACTTTGGGCTAACACTTGCTTTTGAGAAGAGCCTTATGGCTTGACAAATAACCGAAAAAGACACTAGTAAACGGCTTGTGTTGGGTTACGCGCAACGGTCTCGCTTACATCCGTGTCAGCGAGCACGGTTCGCACCTCACCTCATCTGCCGGGTGAGATCAAACCTTATTTTCACGGCGCCAGCTTTAATTTACGAAATCTTAAATTTCAGACTAATCTCATTTAAATTCACTGCCAAGGCACTAATTTGCTCGCTGGCTTTTGACTGCTCTTGTGCGCTTTGGGTGTTTTCATGAGCGACATCAGAGATATTGGTGATACTCATACTAATTTCTTGAGTGACCGTTGATTGTTCTTCTGCGGCTGCGGCAATCAGTTCTGACATATGGCTGATGCTTTCTATGTTGTTGTCTACCTCAACAATGGCGCCGGCTGTGGCTTCGGCCTTGCCTATGGTGCTTTGTGCGGTTTTTTGGCTTTCGTCCATGGCAATAACGGCTTGGCGTGAAGCAGCCTGTAATTTTTGGATCACCGCTTCAATATTTTGAGTCGACTCTTGGGTCTTTTGCGCGAGGTTTCGAACCTCGTCGGCAACTACCGCAAACCCTCTGCCTTGCTCGCCTGCACGGGCAGCTTCAATGGCAGCGTTAAGTGCTAATAAGTTGGTTTGCTCTGCAATACCGCGTATCACTTCCATCACTGAGCTAATCGATTGGCTGTCTTCGGCCAGTTGACGAATGACACCGGTGGCATCGTTGATGTCGGTGCCAAGTTGGTTAATTTCATCCATGGTTTGTTGCAGCATTTGGTTAGCTTCGGTTGATTGGTTTTTTGCTGAGTTGGTTGAACCTGCCACTTCTAATGCATTTTGCGCCACTTCGCGCACGCTAACCGACATTTCTTCGACTGCGGTGGCGACTTGCTCAATGCTGCGCTTTTGCTCTTCAAGACTCGATTGTGCTTGCAAACTGCTAGAGCTGGTTTGTTCGGCGGTACTGGCTAATTGGCTGCTTGAATCTATGATGTCGCCAATGATGGTTTTGAGTGTGCTAACCATTTTTTGCATCGCACCAAAAATGCCTGAATAACTATTGGATGATTCAAACCGTATGGTTAAATCGCCATCTGCAATTCGTTCTGTCATTTTGCGCATGTCGTTTGGTTCGCCGCCTAAGGGCCGGATGATTGACTTTGTGGTTAAAACCGCAACCACTGATAGCACGGCTATGGTCAGCAAAATGACTACTGCCAGCGTTTTGTAAAGTGAATATACCGGGCCGTAAGCTTCAGACTCGTTGATTTCAGATAATAATACCCAGCGTGTGTCTTCAATTTTCACCGGGGTAAAGGCCGACAATACGTCTTTGCCGCTGTGTCCTTCGATGACTAGGGTGTCGGTGGTGCCGTTTAGTCCGGCGGTTACGGCTGTCGTAGATACCCCATTTTGGCTGACACTACCGGCAAACGAGGCCACTACGGTGCGATTTTTTGGGTCTCTGAATGAGTCTGAACGCATCAGTGAATCACTGCCAACTAGGTAACTTTCGCCTGTTTCACCCATACCTTCGCGTTGTTGCATGACCGCGTTGATTTTATCTATTGATAGTTGCAACGCCAAAATGATGGTTTCACCTGTGTCTATTTTGAATGGATAGGCTATAAATGATGCCGGGTCGTCGTTGCTTGGTGCATAACGACTAAAATCAATCATTGAATATTGGTTACTGTTAGTGACGTTTTTGAATAATTTGCCAAGGCCCGAATTGCTGTATGGGCCAGTTGTTAGGTTGCTTTGGTAGTCGGCTTCGCGGGTGACTGTGTAAAATATTTGCCCCGATGGGTCAATTAAAAATAAGTCGTAGTATTGGTAGCCTTTAATGTATTGGTCAAAATAGTTTTGGTTGGCGTGCGCTGACTGATTAAGTGCGTCGACACTGGAGGTATCAAGCAGGCCTTTAACGGTGCTCGATAGCAGTTCAATGTCGTTTTTACGATCGGAAAAATAGGTTAATACTTCCGATTTTTTGGCTTCTCGAATAGCCCGTAGGTGTTCAAAAGTTAATTCTTCGAGTGAATTTGAGGCTATGTTGCTGGCTGCTAGGCCGGTGATTAGGATGGGGATAAGGGTGATGCTAAAAAAGATGATGAGCAATTTTTGTTTCAATTTCATTCAAATATTCCTTTGTGTACCTTATCCAAACCGTAAACTGTCCAAATAGACAGATTTTTGATTTTGCGGTGGCACAGATGAAAAAAGTGTAGCTGACAAGGATAAATCTGCTACGACCTTAAATGTAACAACTTGTGTCTGGTTTGGATTGTGTAAAAAATGCGTTGGGTTTACTTTTCGAGTAATGGCAGTTTGTCTGGAATACCATCCCACTGTTCAGCGTCTGCTGGGGCATCGATTTGCTCGACAATACGGGGCCAGTGTTTCGATAGTTCGGCATTTAATTGAATAAAGGCTTGTTGGTCAGGCGGCACATCGTCTTCGGCAAAAATCGCCTCGGCAGGACATTCGACCGGACATAGGTCACAATCGATGCAGTCGTCGGGGTTGATCACTAAAAAGTTGGGGCCTTCAAAAAAAGCATCGGCAGGGCACACCGACACGCAGTCGGTGTATTTGCATTTTATACAGTTATCGGTAACAACAAAAGTCATGGTTAATAACCTTATAATAGGGCTTGTGAGGCACCGTTACCTACGCCGATATTTTCAAGAGCAAACGGGTCAACGCCTTCGATACACGCCACATTAAAGCCGAATTCGTGGGGGTTGCTGCGGCGTTGATGGTGGGTATAAATGCCACAAATACTGCAAAAATAGTGTTTGGCTATTTTGGTATTCCATTGATATAAAGACAGTTTATCTTCACCTTTGGTGATTTTTAAGCCTGCCAGTGGCACGCTTGAAATGATTGAGCCTTTGCGGCGGCACAATGAGCAGTTACAGCGCCTAAGGTTTTGTAAGCCATCTTCTAATGTGACTTCGAAGGTGACTGCACCGCAATGGCAAGCGCCTTGTCTAACTTGTGCTGTGCTTTGTTTTATCTGTGTCATGACTTTCCCCTAGGATATTTTTGCCGAGTCATTTTATCTGCCAATTGGTATTATTTCCATTACTAACGTAAAATGCGCCCTCAAATAAATGCTAATTCTTAAGTGGGATCCCCGTAATGCTGCGACTGACCGATATCAAATTGCCCCTTGATCATGATGAGGGGGCCATCAACGCTGCGATCATCGAAAAGCTGGCCATTGAGCCTGCGCAATTGTTGAGTTTTGATGTATTTCGCCGTGGTTATGATGCCCGCAAACGCAATGTTATCACTTTGATGTACACCTTAGATGTTGAGGTTGAAAATGAGGCTGCGCTTTTAGTTCAGTTTGCTGACGACCAAAGAGTTAAAGCCAAACCCGACACCGATTATCATTATGTGACCAAAGCGCCCGAAAACCTGACCGAACGGCCAGTTGTTATTGGTACGGGGCCTTGTGGTTTGTTTGTTGGCTTGGTGTTGGCGCAAATGGGATTCAAACCGATTATTTTGGAACGTGGTAAAGAGGTAAGAGAGCGCACCAAAGACACTTTTGGTTTTTGGCGTGAGCGTAAGCTTAATACCGAATCGAATGTTCAGTTTGGTGAAGGCGGCGCGGGGACGTTTTCTGACGGTAAGCTTTATTCGCAGGTTAGGGATCCAAAAAACTATGGCCGCAAGGTGCTTAATGAGTTTGTTACCGCAGGCGCCCCAGAAGAAATTCTCTATGTAAGTAAGCCACACATCGGTACGTTTAAGCTGGTGACCATGGTAGAGAAAATGCGGGCGACGATTGAGGGATTAGGCGGCGAAATTCGTTTTAGCGCACGGGTTGACGAAATTGATATCGAAAATGAGCAAGTAAAAGGTGTGGTATTGGCCAATGGCGAATACATTAAAACGTCTCATGTGGCGTTGGCCGTTGGCCACAGTGCGCGTGATACCTATCAAATGTTGCTCGATAAAGGGGTGTTCATCGAACCCAAACCGTTCTCGATTGGTTTTAGAATAGAGCACAAACAATCGTTGATTGACGAAAGCCGTTTTGGCACCAATGCGGGACATCCGATACTTGGCGCTGCTGATTATAAACTGGTGCATCACTGTAAAAACGGACGCAGTGTTTATAGTTTTTGCATGTGCCCCGGCGGCACTGTGGTCGCGGCTACGTCTGAAGAGGGCAGGGTAGTGACCAATGGTATGAGCCAATACTCGCGTAAAGAACGCAATGCCAATAGCGCAATTGTGGTGGGCATAAGCCCAGAAGAAGATTACCCCGGCGATATATTAGCGGGCGTTGAGTTGCAACGAAAGTGGGAAACAATAGCTTTCGAACAAGGCGGCAGTAACTACGATGCCCCGGGTCAGTTGGTCGGCGATTTTATGAAAAATAACCCCTCAAAAGAGGCGGGTGAAGTTGAGCCTTCGTTTAAACCGGGCATTAAATTCACTGATTTGAGCAAATGTATACCGCAATACGCAGTAGATGCGATTCGCGAAGCATTGCCTGCGTTTAATCGTAAAATCCGTGGTTTTGCGATGGACGATGCGATGTTAACCGGGGTTGAGACTCGAACCTCGTCGCCGGTGAGAATTAAACGTGACGAGAAGTGTGTGAGCATTAATACCAAGGGCCTGTATCCGGCGGGTGAAGGGGCGGGTTATGCTGGCGGGATTTTGTCGGCAGGGATAGATGGGATTAAAGTTGCTGAGGCGATAGCCCTAAGTATGGTGGACGGGTGAGGTTTGGCCGTCGCTTGTGTTTAAAGCTCGACTTAAACCAAATCCATTAATTAACTCCTCATTTTGTTGGTTAAAATAAATAAAAGAAAACCGCCGGCTGCTATCCTGTTGGCGGGGATGCTCCATGCTTAATGCCGGCAGTTTGTTGATAATCTCTTAAATTTACGAACTTCCTTTTATTACAGTGTTTTTATTATCTTGATGAGTAGTCGTTGTATCGTCGTTATTGTTGTTAGCGATATTGAATGTAACCCGAAAAGATGACACCAGTATGACAACAAAACCTAGCAACTCAGTAATATTGTGATTGTTTTCTAAGGGAGGTAAAAAACCATTGCAGAATTTTTTTGAGGCTGCATAATCAATTTTTTATCCTCATAAGCGAGTTTCACTGTGACGGTAAGCGTGATCACCCTCAATAATCCAAGCCTTGATATTGAATATACCGATGCCTTGATGGCGCTAGATAAACAAGTGCGTGACAACAATGCCTCGCCTTATTTATACCCGCAAGACCGAGATTTTTATTATAAAAATCTCGCTGGTGAAACCATCAATGTAGTGGCAAAAACCCCCGAGCAAATCATCGGATACACCGCCTTAAGAAAAATGGCACCTTGGCCAGAATACTTAGAACCGGTGCAATATCCCAGCGAGCAGTGCGCTTTAATGCTGTTTAACATGGTACATCCTCAATGGCGTGGCCAAGGTATTGGTAAGAGACTGAATATGGCGAGAATGGACGCAGCAGCAAGCCACGGGTTTAACTATCTTTATTGCACCACACATCCGGATAATGTGGCTAATTTCAAGATGTTGCGACAATTGGGCTTTGAAGAAATTGCGCAAAAGCCCTTGTTTAGCGAACAGCTTTTGCGCAGTTTGATGTTTTTGGATTTAACGAGGTAGTTTCAAGCCAAACACTCAGATTGTTGTTCAATATATTGCTGTACCAATTGTGTTACTTTGGCGGGCACTACTTTTTTATGTCGCAATGCTGAGCAATGCACCACCAAACTAATTAAGGTGTCGAAGGCATGAAGTTCAGAATGCGCATTCATTTTTACGATCATTTGCCAAACTGTTGTGCTAAATGGCAATTCCAATCCCGGCAATCCGTTAACATCAAATACTTTTAAACGACCTTTGCTGTCTAGGCGGCAATCAATACGAGTAAATTCGGTTATACCAACTGCTTGGCAAGCGGGTATCGCAACGGTTCGAATTTTTGCCAACATTTGTGGGTCGTTAACAACACTTAACCACTTGCCATCATTCCAGTCTCGCATGCGAATTTCATAATCCAATACCGCGCCGGGATCATCATAAATGGCCGTATCGTAATAGGTTGCTAAAATTGTCGGTTGTTGTTCAGTCATAAATACCGCTACGGTAATATCTCTGCCGGGGAGGTATTCTTCAACCATTACCGGGTAACCATGCTCGTCGCCTACTAAAGTGATTTGACGGCGTAAAGCTGCAATGTTTTTTACCACACTATCTTGCGTAATACCTTTGCTGGTTGATAAGTCGTTAGGTTTTACAAACAGCGGAAATTCTAATTCTCGTGTTTCAACAATATACTCAAGCTCTGCTAGCATTGCATGGTCTATAGAGGCAAAAACAGGGATAGGCACACCTTGTGCCTGTAGTAATTGCTGACATTTATCTTTGGCCATCACGTTTTTTAGTGCGTTGGCATTACTGCCTATCATCGGAATCTTATATTCATCAATGATGTCTGCAAGCCAAAGCGTTTGACTACTGCCCTCGCAGGCATAGACTTGATAAGCATTTGGCCATAATAGCCACTCACCACCTTTTAACGACTCAAGCACATTATCAAGCTGTGCCTTACTGCCAACTTCAAACACAGCCACTTCAATACCTAGGCGATGTAATGAGCCAATCACATCCTGCTGGCTTTTTTTATCTGTGGCCCAACCCATGGCCCAGAACCCATTGCTGTTAATAATTGCGATTTTCATCGACAACTCCTGCTGTTAATTTATGCTTGATGGCAATATTTACGTTAAAAAGGGAACTGATTGTATGACGAAGTTATTGAAATGGCAATTAAAAAAAGTACAAAAATGTAAATGATGATAAACGAATTGACATGACCTATTTATAAAACTAACATGCTGAGCATTTCCCCAAAACTGCACTAAAATCAAGAGCAATGAATCCTGTAATAGTCACCAAAGCCCTACTTTTAGTTTTACTCAGTTTATGCATGAACGCTTCAGTTATCGCTGATGAAAAAGATAAAACAAAAAACAAACCCGCCAAAGTCTCAAAGAAAATGCACGAATACCTAATGAGCCGGGTTGCCAACAAGCATGTGCTTACCAAAAAGGGCGGCCCTAAAGTAAATGGCGGCAAAGGACAGTCACCGTCCAACGGCGGCAGAACCAACAACCAACAAGGACAGTCACCATCCAACGCTTGGTAGGACAGTCACCATCCAAGTAAAAGAGAAACTGCTTTTACTGGCGGTATTCTTGGAATGGAGCACTAATAGCTCAGCATTGAATATTTTCGTGTTGGCAAAGAAGGGTTTGGCAGGTTTATTTTTGATTTTCGTAAATACAGCCCACACTAATCTGAGCAATTGCGCTAGCCGTTGCTCGATTAATGGTTAAAGCGTGTATTGTGTCGGGTAGAAACGTCAGCCAACACCACGGTGAAATTTTTGCCCGTTTTGGTTGGCATGAAAATGCAATGCCGAAGCCTTACCCGCAAAACCTGCGAACTTACCTTCAAAATTTTGAACCAACTCAAGCCAGTCATCTTCTGTAATATTGAGCGCTTCTAATACACCGAGCTGGTTTTCATCGATGTAGCCTTTTTTGCGAGGGTGAACACAACGCCCTGTACATTCTGCCAAAGCTAAATAATCAATTAGCGAAAAGTGTATGCCATTGTCTTCTTGGTTCGTCGTAAACGGCAAAAGCGTTCTTGGCTGACAATGAGGTTGCGAGGTTGACTGACTTTTATTCTGTTTACTCGCTTTTTTAGCTTTGGCGAATGCTCGGATTCGCTGTTGAATAGAAGTAAAATCACTATCTTCAAGGCCTTTAGCAATACCAGATCTCACGGGGTTTAAGTCG
>CALKGI010000114.1 GCA_938085045.1 uncultured Alteromonadaceae bacterium | reverse complement strand
ATTGGCTTGGTACACCTTAAAAGTTTGCTCTGCTGTTTGAGGCTTTATTTCATATATCACCATAACAAGCAAAAACACAGATAAAGCGACCAAAAACCACTGTGGTTTGGTTAAAATTGATTGCCAAAATGGCTTAAACATCTTCAAAGTCCTGATAACAACAGCAGCCGGGTGTAAGGCAGCTATTGTAGAGACTTCTAACGCCTGATGCCATTGGCGAGTGTTCTGTTCTTGCCCTTGTAGCAAATCCATTTATTAATAAGCAATTTTCTTTGTTTATGCGATAGTTTTGAGTTTTCTGCTGTGATGAGTCAGCCTATACTTTACATCAACAACTAAGTTTCATTGAAAGGGTATAGAGAAGAATGAAAAATTTAGCCATGATTATGACGGTTGTTTGTTTGTCGTTAAGTGGTTGTGGCAGCACAACAGACAACTCGGTCCAATCCGCCGTGCCTTCGTCTAATGATGCCTCTGTTGGCAAACAAATCACGATGCTCAACATCACCCCTTACTCGCCCAATAGCAACATTCCAGCACATATTGTTTCAAGGTGCAGCTCACTAGGAACTCAGGTTTCACACTATACCCGCCAGTCGCTAATCGCCAGCGGATACCGCATCAATCGAATTGATTCAGTCGATGCGATGTCACGCGGTAAAAATCTGCTCATTGAGATAACTGATGCACAGGCAGAGAATGCCGGTGGTTTGGTGGCCTTTGGCAAAAGCATGACAATTGAGGCAAAACTATATGAAAACGGCGAGTTGATTGATACTTACAAGGGTACAAGAAAGTCTAATGGCGGCATGTTTGGCAACTTTAAGGGTTATTGCAGCGTACTTGAGCGCAATGCCAAAGCATTGGGCAATGATGTTGGTAACTGGCTGCAAAAAAAGAAGGTAATTTGAAAGATTTCTATGCTATTTGGGTCAATTCACAATGGCGCATTATTTTCAAATGGCGTTCAGGTTCAGCCGAAGAAGTTCAACTCATTGATTATCACTAGAGGCACATTAAAACGATGGATAAATTAATTGAAATAGAACATCCGGGCATTATGTTCAAAGAAGATTTTCTTGATGATTTGCAGATAAGGCCCGGTACATTTGCCCGGGCGATTGGCGTTGACTGTACAGCTATCAAACAAATTATTGATGGTAAACGTGCCATCACGGCCGATATGGCTTTACGATTCAGTCTGTTTTTTGATATGAGCGCAGGTTTTTGGCTTAATTTGCAAAAAGACTATGAGTTAAGGCTCGCCTAGCGCGAAAATTTGGCCTCGTTCCAAAACATTATTTATAATAATCTTGTTCAGCCATACCGCACCTTATCGGTTTAAAGCGCCTCAAAATCATCAACACGCAATTTGGCGCTGCCATCGGCCTGTAAACACCAAAGCTCTTTGTGGATCACCCCTTGGGCTTTATTCATTTTCCAGCCAGAGGTCAGCAATACGCTACTATCGTCTACCACAGTAAATTGTGGGTCAATATATTCAACCTCGGCGAAACCATCATTTATCAGTTGCTGCCAAAAACCTTCTATTTGCTGCTCACCTTCAAAACGACCAAAGGGTCTGGCATCCATCACTGCATCACTTTCGTATTGCGCGGCGCATTGCTTGGCGTTGCCGCTATTAAAACCGGCTTTCCAAGATTCACTGGCTTGTTTAACAGCGTTAAGTAATGTGGTTTGTTGTGTATTCATGGTTTGGCGCTCCGTTTAATCGATGATTTTGTTCGCTATTTAAAAGATGCAACCATGATAAACCTTCAATTACATGCTATAAACACAACAATAAAGAAAACACTGTTTGGTATAATTAAACAATATGATCAATTACCTTCGTCACATGACCTTGTTTTGTCGCATCGTTGAATGCGGTTCTATCAGTAGCGCAGCCGATTCTCTAGAGATGTCTAAATCGGTGCTCAGCCAGCACCTTAAAGCATTAGAACAAGCGTTAGATGTGATGCTTTTGCGCCGAACCACCAGACGACAAGTATTAACACCCGCAGGCAAAGCATTCTATCAACGCTGCGTTCAAATGAATGAATGTGCCGAGCAGGCGTGGCAAGGGGCAAGAGAAACCAAGCTGGTGCCTGTAGGCCCAATTAAAATCAGTGCGCCCAATGCATTTATCGACACAATTGTTGCCCCAGTGATAGGTGAGTTAACGGCTCGCTACAGCGATATTCGCCCACATTTAGTGGCAGACGATCAGCGCCTTGATTTACTTGAGCATGAAATTGATTTGGCCATTCGAGTAGGAGAGTTACCTTCAAGCGGATATCGTCAACGCCGTATAGGCAGCTTTTGTGATGTGTTGTGTGCCAGCCCCGATTTCATCAGCAAAAATCAATCGCCACTGACCACATCAACAACGCTCGATTATATTGCCAACGGCTGGCAGGGCAGTAAAATCAGTCATTTGCTGCAACATAAAAAAACCAAAGAGGCGATTGAACTTGATTTTGTCGCCAGTCGTTTTGCCAATTCTCTACAAGCCGTATTGGCGATGGCTAAGGCGGGTGCGGGCATTGCTTTGGTGCCCGATTTTATTTTTCGACAGTATCAGCAAAGTGGTGAACTGACTGAGTTATTACCAGATTATCAAAGCCCCAGCATACCGGTATACACTTTACATGCTTACGACACTCAACCGCCGTTATTGATCAAAGTCTGTGCTGAAGCAATTGGCGCCAGTGCCAGTTCGCGGTTGAACGACACACCTATTTAAGCCGCCCGCGCGCCCATAACTTGCATGCCTAGCCAAGCGACAAAGATACAGACAAATACATTAAAAATGATGTTCAGTGCAGCTTTAAGCCAATCGCCTTGTTGGATAAGCAATAAGGTATCGAGTGAGAATGTAGAAAAGGTGGTCAGCGCGCCCAAAAAACCAATGCCTAATAGTGGTTGCCAGCGAACGATAGTGAAATATTCATTTTGAATGGCGCCATATAAACAACCCATTAAAAACGAGCCGATAATATTTACTAACAAGGTAGCATAGGGAAACCCTCGACCCATAACCGACATCGTCATATCAGAAATAAAATAACGTAGCATTGCCCCGCAGGCACCACCACTGGCAATCATTAGATAGAGTTTAAAAGTCGCCATAACGTTTATTCGCGCTGTTTTGATTAAGTTGGGTGAGGTAATCGAGCTTGTCTTTAATTTTCTTTTCCAGACCGCGCTCGCTCGGGTGATAATACTGCTGATTTTGCAGCTCTGGCGGAAAGTAGTTTTCGCCAGCGGCAAAGGCGCCCGGTTCATTGTGGGCGTAACGATATTCGTCGCCGTGGCCCAGTTCTTTCATCAGCTTAGTTGGCGCATTGCGCAAATGCATTGGCACATCATAGCTGGGCAAATCTTCGGCCTGTTGTTTGGCCAGATTAAACGCTTCATATACCGCATTGCTTTTGGGTGCACTGGCCATGTACAAAACGGCTTGGGCAATCGCTCGCTCGCCCTCTGCTGGGCCTACTCTTGCGAAAATATCAAAGGCATCACGGGCAATACCCAGCGCCCTAGGGTCTGCATTGCCAATGTCTTCACTGGCAATAGCCAGTAGCCTACGGGCAACATAAAGTGGGTCACCGCCACCTGCTATTATTCGGCAATACCAGTAAAGGGCAGCGTCTGGGGCTGAGCCGCGAACAGATTTATGAAAGGCCGATATCAGGTCGTAAAATTGGTCGCCGTTTTTATCAAATGTCGCCAAGTTATTGGTCGCTACTTGCGATAATGCTTGTTTGGTAATGACTTTTTGGCCGTCGATGTCTTCAGCAAAATCACTGGCAATTTCTAAGAAGTTCAGCAATTTTCGGGCATCACCCGAGGCCAACTGACAAAGGTTCTTTTTATCCGCTTCGCTTATCACCAGATTGAGTTTGCCAAGCCCTTTTTTTTCATCGGTTAGTGCTCGGTTGAGCACAGTTTGCAGCTCTTCTAGTTCTAGCTTTTTAAGCAAATAAACCCGCGCTCTTGAAAGTATTGCGTTGTTTAATTCAAACGAGGGGTTTTCGGTGGTGGCGCCGACAAAAATAATGGTGCCATCTTCAATAAAGGGCAAAAATGCGTCTTGCTGTGACTTGTTAAAACGGTGTACTTCGTCGACAAACAATAAAGTACGGGTGCCTTGCATTTGCAGGTTTTGCTGCGCTTGCTCTATTGCGGCACGAATGTCTTTTATGCCAGATGTAACTGCCGACAGTCGTATGATCTCAGCTTTGGCGTACTTTGCAATAATCTCAGCAAGCGTTGTTTTACCGGTGCCCGGTGGCCCCCATAAAATCATTGAATGGCAGTTGCTGTGGTTAATTGCCTGACGCAAAGGTTTGCCCGGGCCGACCAAGTGCGACTGACCAAAATATTCGTCAAAATTGGTCGGGCGCATTCTGGCCGCTAGCGGTTTAACGTCTATTGAAAAATCAAAGCTGAAACTGCTATTGGGGTTCACTGCCGTTGGTCATCCAACTCCACCCCTTCGGGCAAAGTAAACGTAAATAGCTTACTATCAAGACTCTTGTTCGAAGCAACCTTGTTAAAGGTAAACTCGCTTGTTTGCTTGCTCAAGTCTTCAATGATCAAGCGGCTAAATTGTTTGTCTTTAAAATACAACGACAACTGTTTAACTTGCCCTTGCTGCTCAACCGGGGCAATCACATAAGCGTCAGCCTGTTTGCTAACAGTGTAATTATTCCACAATGCATCGTCGGCACTTGCTAGCAGTGCAAACGGAGTCGAATCAATTGCCTGTTTGGCCGAAGTGGCAGTAACCTCTTCTAAATCAACGTTGTACACCCATAAAGTTTTGCCGTCTGACACCAACAGGTTTTCGTCTGGCTCTATTGCGTGCCAGCGAATAAGCGAAGGGTGTGACAAATGAACTTTGCCCTTGCCTTGCATGATTTCTTTACCATCTGAATCGACCACTTTTTGGCTGAAACTGGCCTCAAAGGTGGTTAACTGTTTAATCCGCTGCTTTAAGTCAGCTTTATCATCAGCAAAGGTAGGCGTGGCGACCAATGCTAACAGTAAAAATCCTAATTTTTTTATCATAAATACTCCAGTTCTACTTTCCCGGTGAATCAGGTTTTAATCTCTTGGTGCCGGTGACACCAAGACTTCACGGTTGCCATTATGACCTGCTCCGCTCACTACGCCGCAAGCTTCCATTTGCTCAACAATTCTGGCCGCCCGGTTGTAACCAATGCGAAATTTACGTTGTACGCTAGACACAGATACCCGGCGGGTTTCGGTGACAAATGCCACTGCCGAATCATAAAATTCATCTGACTCACTGTCATCACCTTCTGGCGCTTCTCCTGGCAACAGGCTTTCTTCACCCTGCTCGTCATTTAATATCTCGGCGATATATTGCGGTTTACGACGGCGCTTCCAATTATTAACCACTGCGTGTACTTCATGGTCGTCAACAAACGCACCATGCACACGGGTTGGCACACTGGTGCCCGGCGGCAGATATAACATGTCGCCCATACCAAGCAACGATTCGGCACCTTGTTGATCAAGAATGGTTCTTGAATCAATTCTAGATGAAACCTGAAATGCCATTCGGGTGGGTATATTGGCTTTAATCAAACCGGTAATAACATCAACCGATGGCCTTTGGGTTGCCAATACCAAGTGAATCCCTGCGGCACGCGCTTTTTGTGCAATTCGGGCAATGAGTTCTTCAACCTTTTTACCCACAATCATCATCATGTCGGCAAACTCATCGATAATCACCACAATGCTTGGCAGTTTTTCGAGCGTGGGCGCGACCTCTTCCATCCCATCAGTGTCTTTCCATAATGGGTCTGGTATTGGGTTACCCTCTTCTATTGCTTTGAGTACCTTGGCATTAAACCCTTTGAGATTACGAACACCAAGCGCCGACATTAATTTGTAACGGCGCTCCATTTCGCCTACGCACCAGCGCAAACCATTGGCCGCTTCTTTCATGTCGGTGACCACTTCGGTCAATAAATGCGGAATACCTTCGTAAACCGACAGTTCAAGCATTTTAGGGTCAATCATGATCATGCGCACATCTTCGGGCGATGATTTAAACAACAAGCTCAAAATCATGGTGTTAACGCCCACCGATTTACCCGAGCCTGTGGTACCCGCCACCAGTAGATGCGGCATTTTTGCCAAGTCTACCGTCACAGGCTGACCAGATATATCAGAGCCTAGTACCATTGCTAAAGGCGAATCAGAATTAACAAAAGCAGGACAGGTGATCACCTCAGACAAGCGTACAATTTCGCGGTGCTTGTTAGGCAGCTCTAATCCAATGTAAGATTTGCCCGGAATAACCTCAACGACTCGCACGCTAATGGCTGACAATGCGCGCGCCAAATCTTTGGCCAAGCCGGTAATTTTAGAGACCTTAATACCCGGCGCCAAATCCATTTCAAAACGGGTGATCACAGGCCCCGGATACACACCAACCACACAGGCAATAATATTGAAATCAAGCAATTTGGCTTCAACCAATCGGCTGACTTTATCTAAATCTTCTTGGCTGATCGGGTTTTTTGAACGCTCGGCTTTATCGAGCAATTCAATGGTAGGAAAATCACCGATATCTTCATTTACGCTGGCCATAACAGCAGCAAACCCTGTTAACTCCTCTGCTGGTGCAGATGCAGGTGTAGGCGCTGGTGTGTTATTAATAATGGTGGTTTCTATCTCAGCTTCGTCTTGCGAATTACTGGTCATTTGTAGCTTTTCAAGTGCACTGGCAATGTCGTCTTCTACTGGCGACTCGTCTAGTGCCGAGAACGAAATAGGCTCGTCAATCAAGTCTTCAAAGTTGACATATTCAGGTTGTTCTTCAAGCACCACATCTTGCAATGAAATGTTAATTTTCGGCTCTTGTTTAACCGCAGGGGCATCAGAGTTGGCACCAAAACCTACTGCTGGTTGCTCAGGCTCTTGGCTTTCCCAAGGCATTGGTGCAGACGGTTCGGTTTGAGCTTGGGGTATGGCTTTTGTTCTAGCTTGAGGCTGTGTTTGTGTTTGCGTATGTGGCTGAGTTTGTTCGAGCTCTGGCATCGAATCATCTAATGCCAATTCATCTAATTGCTGAGCAGATAGCTGGTTTTGTTGTTGTTCAATTGCAGCGGCATCCGCTTTATTTTGTTGCCTTTGCAAAAATTTGTCACGTAGCCAGAAAACACCAGCAACCGCTGTGGCACCAATTAAGTCGATGACCGTTAACCACGAAATACCAGTAAACAAGGTGATACCAGTCAGTAATGCCGCCAGCAAAAACAAGGTGGTGCCAGTATAATTGAAAAACGGTAGCATCGAATCGCGAATAACATCGCCAATCACCCCACCAGAAGAATAAAAACGAAATACATCATCAAAGTTAATGCTAGAGATGGCGGTAGTCGACATTAGAATCAGCAGTGCGCCAATCAGTCTTAACCCCAAGGTGAGGTAATCGAGTTCAAGTAAGCGGTGAATTCTTTTAAACAACAACCACCCCACGGCGGTCACAACAAATGGCACGGCATACGACATCCAGCCCAACGCAAAAAACATCACATCAGCCACCCATGCGCCTACCGAGCCCATGTGGTTTTTAATATGATTGGGATTGCCGGTCTGTGACCAGCCCGGATCTGATAGGTCAAAGCTGACCAGCGCCAACAGTAAAAATACCGACACGGCGGCCGATAAAATCAATCCGGCTTCCAAAACACGTTGAAAGCCTGTTAATGCTCCATGGCTTGTCTGATTGTCCAAATGTAAAACCTACTCTACTTTTGTTTAATGTAGCCTGTGAATCAATACTCGTTCAAAATGATGACCTTGCAACGCTGTTTTTACGAAAAAGCGACCAAAGGGTATTGATTAATCGGGTGATTTACGAGTCCTTCCCATCAAGGACCCAGCCCGTCACCATAGCAAATTGACACCTAAAAATCAGCCCTTAATTGGCAAAAAGGAGGTTTGCTTAACCTCTTCCATCACCACAAAGGTTCGGCTTTCGCTCACCGATGGCAGGCGCAACAGTGTATCGCCAAGCAACGTTCGATAATCAGACATATCGGCCACCCGAGTTTTAAGCAAAAAATCGAAATTACCCGACACCAAATGACACTCTTGAATGGCATCAAGCGACCCTACTGCCTCAGCAAATTCTTCAAATACATCAGGGGATGTTCGAGTCAAAGTGATCTCAACAAAAACCAACAAAGCCGCACCGACTTTTTCTGGATTAATCAGCGCGGTGTATCCTACAATATAGTTTTCTTTCTCTAGCCGTTTGACCCGCTCTAGGCAGGGCGTGGCACTGAGACCAATACGGCGGGACAATTCAATGTTGGAAATGCGGCCATCTTTTTGAACTTCGGTCAATATAGACTTGTCTATTCTATCCAGCATAAGCGTTAGTGTTTTAAACTACCCAATTACAGTTTTTCAGAATTATAAACTAGTGCAACCCAGAATATAAGTCATTAAAACTACTGCATTCGAATTACAATAGTTTTATATTTTTGAGGCAGTAATTAACTTTAATTTTTAATTTTAACCTAGATGAGAGTAGACAAATGATTGTAGGCGTACCTAAAGAGATTAAAAACCATGAATACCGCGTTGGCATGGTCCCAGGCAGTGTTAAAGAACTAACCGACCGTGGTCATGACGTATTTGTGCAAACCAATGCTGGCATGGGTATCGGCTTTACCGATGCTGATTACGAAGCCACTGGTGCGAAAATCCTCGCCACTGCTGCCGATGTATTTGCCCAGTCAGAAATGATTGTTAAAGTTAAAGAACCTCAAGCGGTTGAACGTGCCATGTTACGTGAAGGCCAAATCTTGTTTACTTACCTGCACCTTGCACCAGATCCTGCGCAAACCAAAGACTTGGTAGACAGCAAAGCGATTTGTATTGCATACGAAACCGTAACTGATGACCGTGGTGGCTTGCCATTATTGGCACCTATGTCAGAAGTGGCTGGTCGTATGTCAATTCAGGCTGGTGCTCAGGCGCTTGAAAAATCAAACGCAGGCCGAGGCATGTTACTTGGTGGCGTACCGGGTGTTGAACCTGCAAAAGTCGTT
Organism: uncultured Alteromonadaceae bacterium; assembly: GCA_938085045.1. GTDB lineage: Bacteria > Pseudomonadota > Gammaproteobacteria > Enterobacterales > Alteromonadaceae > JABSOG01. The sequence continues at coordinate 12,728 of CALKGI010000114.1, read as the reverse complement.
ATCATCGGCGGCGGCATGGTTGGTACCAACGCGGCTCAAATGGCTGTAGGTATGGGTGCTAACGTAGTATTACTAGACCGTAACATTGACGTACTGCGCAGAACCAACGCTCAGTTCGGCAGCGCGGTTACTGCTATTTATTCAACTAACGATGCTTTAACAACACATGTTGAAGATGCTGATTTAGTTATTGGTGGCGTGTTGATTCCAGGTGCTGCTGCACCAAAACTGGTTACCGCACAACACATTAAGAACATGAAGCCGGGCGCTGCCATTGTAGATGTTGCGATTGACCAAGGTGGCTGTATCGCCACCTCAAAAGCCACAACTCATGAAGACCCAACTTACATTGTTGACGATGTGGTTCACTACTGTGTTGCCAACATGCCAGGTGCGGTTCCATTGACTTCGACCTTTGCATTAAACAACGCCACATTGCCGTACATCATCGATTTGGCCAACAAAGGTTACAAAAAAGCCTTGCTTGACGACAAGCACTTGCTTAACGGCTTAAACGTTATTGACGGTAAAGTGACTTGTCAAAGCGTTGCAGTTAACCTCGGTTATGAATTTGTCGAGCCTGCGGCTACTTTAGCGTAAAGACAGCTTCGCGGCGGACTACTGAGTCCGCCCTTTTTCAGCTGTTTACTCTAAATTTGTAGAAACCCCATATATGGGTAAGCACAAGGGCATGGCCTCTACGTTTCCCTTTTCTCCCCTCCCCCCCTTCCATTTTATATTCCTAAAAGTTATTAGATATAACTAAAAACAATATCGCATACATACTTACTTAACTCTAATACAGGTTACAATAGTCTGTTTTGTAACAATGTTGTGCTATATTGGCATACTGAGTAAACGACTTGTTAGCCGTTCTAGTAAATATTAGTGGTAAAGTACTGTGGTAATGAATGTAGACAGGTCGAGTGTATTGCAGGAGGGGACGGTGACAGACAAAAAATATCGTGGCACCGTAAAACAATTTTATACCATGAAAGGTTATGGTTTTATTATTGAAGACTCAGGTGCGCTGGGAGTAGATTTAATTTGTCGACACAAAGACATAGAAATGGAAGGTTTTCGAAAACTGGTCAAAGGCCAAAAAATTACCTTTGAAGTACTGCTAGATGACGAAGGCCGTTACTGCGCTGTTAGGGTTGTACCTGACGTGGTTTATCGTCCAGTTTCTAATAGGTAGTATCGCCGCGCTTAAAAGTCAGATAGTGCGTATGTTAAGAGGAATTCAACGTTTTGACGGACCAATTATTACTTGCCGTCATTGTCGTCCTTTTTTGCTGTTTTTATTAGTGCCCTTTAACGCGTTATGGGTGCATACATTGCCAAAACTCCGTTCGCTGACTATTCTACCAAGTAAGCCCATCTGCGCGAAAAGACACCATGATAAAAGCTAACCGTATAAAATACTTAGCATTTTTTCTGGCATTTAACTGCCAAGCAAACGACGACCCATTTAAGATCACCGAATTGGTCAATATGACTTTAACCGAGTTACTTGAACTCGAAGTCATCACTCCTTCTCGGGTCAAACAACGTCTTATCGACTCTCCCGCAAATATCACAGTGGTCACCCAAGCCATGATGCGCCAACGCGGTTACAAAAACCTTGTAGAAGTGTTGCAAGACCTACCGGGTTTTGACTTTGCTACTTTTGAAGATGGCGGTGGCGAATACCCCAACCACGCTTTAAATCGCGGCATTGGCGGTGGTCCGGGCAACCCGAAGCTGTTGGTGTTGGTTGACGGCATCGCGCAAAACCACATCAGTTTTAACTGGTCACAATTGCTCGGCGAAGAGCAAATTTATCAAGACCTCGACCGCATAGAAGTTATACAAGGCCCGGTATCAGCGGTTTACGGTGCTAATGCCTTTTCGGGGATCATTCACTTTATTACCCAGCGCCGCGTCAAAACCAATAAACTGACCTCCACAGTGTGGATTGGCGAAGACAATACCCGGGCAGTTTCGGCCTTTTCACAGACAAAAATCGACAACATACATATCAACGGTGCGTTTAAGCTATATCAAACCGATGGCGACATGGGGCTAGGTCGCCCCGACCCTGCCGGGTACTTTCAAAACAACCTCTACTCACAAAACACCACCGCAGATTTTGACAATAACGGTCAGTATCGCGCAGGTAGCGAAAACCCTTTTGCCGGACAATTATTGAATGAGGGTTTTAATACCAACAAAGACAACTGGAGCTTGCGGGCCAACATCAATTATTTTTCACCGTCAAAAGATGAAAACGCCACAGGTTTGACCCGAGCCAGCGCTGGGCTGTTCATTTGGAACAAAAAAGAAGGCCTTGGCAGTTACGTGCCGGGGTTTGAATACCAAGCCACTAACCACAGTTTTAAAGTGCATCATAGCGCCCAAATGTTTTCATTTGACGCCGACTACCGCATTAAACCCGACTTAATGTCGACCACTAATGTGTGGTACCGGCAAAACCGTCAATTGCCTCAAACCGGCTTTCAATATTCCTATCGCTACCCACAGTTAGTTAAGTCTTACCACAGCCTCAATACTTTGTGGGGTGTCGAGCAACAATTAAAATGGAAGCTAGGCAATACCGATATGTTTCAACTTGGTCTGCGTTTTGTCTCTAGCGACAAAATGGACCAGGTGGTTTCATTAGGGCAATTTCAAGATGGACATGATCCTGTCACCACCTCATCTTGGTCTGGTGCCACATCGTTAACCGACCCACAATTGGGTGTTAGTGAGCGAGTTCAGGTATATAACCCCAAAGAGCAGGCTCTTTACGCCACTTATGACGGCCAGTTGAGCGAAAGTCTATCGTATTCTGCGGGCGTGAGGGTCGACCACAGTGACGATTACGGCTCAACCACCAACCCTCGCGTTGGGTTTATTTACAAAGTGCCTAACGAGCTGTTCACGCATTGGAATTTGAAGTTTTTGTACGGCGAAGCCTTTCGTGAACCCTCAGTGTTTGAGTTAACAGATGAATTCAGGGGCAATAGTCAGTTGGTGCCCGAAGAAATAAAAACCTATGAAATGATCAGCCAGTTCAATTGGCAAAGTGAACAGCCGGATTTAATTGAGTCATTGACCCTTAATGCCTCGGTTTTTTACTCAGACATGCAAAACCTGATCACCCTAGCACAGTCAACACAATCAGAAAGTGGATCTGTTTATGCCAACACCAACGAAGCTAAGGTGCGCGGTTTCACTTTGGCCTTAGATGCACAGTTGACTTCACAATTGTCGATTTACACCAATTATCAATTTACCCAAGGCAATCAAAACGACCAATGGCAAGCAGTAGAACACACCGCTCGCAACAAATGGAACATCGGTTTTAATTGGCTGACTTTAGATGACAAGTTAAATATTAATCTACGCAGTAATATCGTCGGCTCGCGTAAAGTGCCGTTAAGCAACGGTTATTACACCAATTATGCCCCGGGATACGAGAAAACCAATTTAACCCTAAGTTGGAACGATTTAAAATGGGGTTCACTGCGACTGTCGCCACAAGTCGTGGTTAAAAACGTATTTGACGAAAGTTACGCGGGTGTTGGCCGGCAAGATGGGCGTAGTAATGCCAGTGAATATGACCCACTGAATAACCCCAACCCTGAGGGTTTTGTGCCCGGGTATCACCCTCAGCCTGGGCGGACTGTTCTTTTTAATCTTAGGTTTGAGTTTTGAGTTTTGAGGCTTGGGTTTGAGGTTTTGAGGTTTGGCTTTGAGGCCAAAAGCTTCACACGGAGGCGCGGTGACACGGAGGTTCACGGAGAAAAGACTGACAAAATCATAAGGCATAGAATCAGCGAAAGGTCCCAACAATCTTCAACACTTTAGGCTCCCAATCTAAATCCACAGAAAAAGATGACGTCAAATTAAGGTAAAACTGCGGCCTGCCTTTTTCAGCGCTGGTGCCAAGTGTCACGCCCTTTTCGACCAACCTTTTTTTACCAGTCACTAACACAGAACGATGTTCAGTCGCGTATTTTTTAGCCTCTGCCAATAAACGAATATCATTGAAATAAACCAAATCATATCGCTCATCAGGCATATTTTTACCAGATTTGACCAACTTAATATTGATGTGACCATTGGTTTCGCCGATTAATCGCGAAAATGCTTCAGCCACCAGCGGCGCATTAATCACATAAACACTTATTTGGTCAGATTTTTTAAATTTCTTTTCATACATCAGTATTTTAGCTAGTAACACAGCTTGAAGATTTGGCGACAGAGGTAAAGTGGATGCACGAACAGCAAAAGACAACGTCATCATCAAAATAACGATGAACAATCTAAGAGATGATGGGGTTATTCCCTTGCACCAAGACAATCGATACTACTCACTTTTAGGTTGATTATGGCTTAAACGGCATATCATTAACTGTAGCCTAAAATCACAGTCACAAACCTCTCACAGCGCCTAAAAAGTCAAAATATCCTGCCAAAAAACCCATTTATTTAACACAGTCGTTTTTGCTATTGTTTTTGCCCGTTTGTACTGTCATTATTTATGGTCAACAACCGATTATTAGTGATTTACTCGCTGTTTTACGCTACTTTTAGAGCTATATGCCTCGAATATAGTGGCCACATCAAAAAACAAAGAGCATTTGCCAACCATTTTCCATTATCGATTAGGCTCCTAGCCAGTCTCAAGGTTGCAATGCGTTCAAGGGTTAATGAAAAAAAGTAAACTGAGTCATAAACTTATCCTCTTCATCACGCCACTGGTTATCGCACCATTGGCGACTTTGGGGGTCGTTGCAATCGGCAATACAAATGAAGCCGCCAAGACTCAAACTCAGTCAACCATCTCCAACTTTGTGGACCAGCAACGCGAAAAAATCGAAAATTATCTGTTCGCCTTTGGCAATACCATTGACCTACTTTCAAACTCTCCAGTATTGGTCGAATTATTATCATTACCAGACTCTTCATCTGCCTATCAAAAAAAACGCAGCGACCTGATTGAGGTCTTTTCTACCTACGCCAACTCTTACCCAGACTTATATAGCATCGAACTGCTCACCCGAGACAGCGAAAATGTAGTATTTTACTCCAACGACCTATTTGCTGAATCCAAATCAGCAGTAGTCAGCAGCGAGTTGGCAAAAATCGATACCGAGCGCAAGTTTCTCATTCGCCAAAAAGAAGCCACTTCGGCGACCTTGCACTATCTCAAAAAAATTCGAATCGCTGATTATGACTACGAAACAAAAACCCATTGGGGCTTTTTACTGTTTAACCTGCAACCCACGGTTTTAACCGCCAGTATCACCGAAACCTTGTCGACTAACAGCATCAACTTTGTGCTGGCCAAAGATGGGCAAATTCTATTTTGTAGTGATTTCTCCCTAATTGGCACCTATATCCCCAAAGCTAAGCTAGATATTTTACGCGAAGGATTAAAAAACAACGAGTTGACCGAAGTTTCGCTCGAGTCGATGAATAACACCAAAAACTTATTTCTAGGTACTCAGCTTGAAGGCGACTTTTATTATTTCTCTGGTATGAACGTCGAAGAAGTATCTAAAACCTCAGAACAAATCAGTATGATCACCGCACTGATGGTATTTATCAGTATTTTGGTGATCCCCACACTGATATTAACCGTGGTTAAAAAGCTACTGTTGAACCCCATTGGCCAACTGGCAGATGCCAGTTACGAAGTTGGCGCAGGTAACCTCACTGTAAAACTGGTCACCGATCGCAACGATGAAATGGGTTTGTTGTTTAATGATTTTAATCAGATGATCAACAAAATTCTGTCATACCAGCTTGAACTTAAAGGTTATCACCAACACCTTGAAGACAAGGTTTCAGACCGCACTGGTGAGCTACAAGACTCCAACCAGAGACTCGAAGTCGCTATCAACGAAGCCAAACATGCCAACCGTCTTAAAAGCCGTTTTTTGGCCAATATGAGCCACGAGATCAGAACACCGCTTACCGCCATCAAAGGCTTTACCGAACATTGCCTTGAAGAAACCTGCACCGAAGCCAACTTAAAAAAATACCTTGGTACAGTGTTACGCAACTCCAGCCATTTGATTGACTTAATTAACAACATTCTTGACCTATCAAAAATCGAATCAGAGAAACTAGAGCTAGAGAAAAAACTATTTTCAATCAGCGAGTTGGTATTTGATCTCGAATCGGTGTTGTATGCCCAGGCGTTAGACAAAAAGCTGAAGTTCAGCATTGAGTTTGAATATCCGCTACCCAAAGAAATCAGCAGCGACATTACCCGGCTCAAGCAGGTGTTGCTCAATGTATGTTCCAATGCGATTAAGTTTACCAAAGACGGTTTTACTCGCCTGACCATCTCGTACCAAGCCGAATCTAACCAAATTTATTTTGTGGTTGAAGATACCGGCATTGGCATGACCGAATTGGAAATGACCCGCATTTTCCAACCTTTTGAACAGGCCGACTCCAGTACAACCCGGCGCTTTGGTGGCACAGGTTTAGGTTTGTGTATTTCGCAAAACCTCGCACAGATATTAGGTGGCGACATTGTGGTTACCAGTAAACCCGGTGAAGGCAGCTGTTTTGCCATATCGATTGCAGCCGGGCTGCCAAAAGACGAATTGGACTTTGCCCAAAGCCAAATACCACTGATAGAACCTCCAATACAACCGGCCATGCCAAAAACCTGTATTGAATTTGATGCTGATGTTCTATTAGCCGAAGATAACCCTGATAACCAACAGCTAATTAGAATATTGCTTGAAAAACGCGGCATTGAAGTGACTATTGCCAACAATGGCGAAGAGGCAATAGAACAAGCGCTGATGGGTGACTTTGATTTAATACTGATGGACATGCAGATGCCAATCATGGGTGGTCTTGAGGCCACTGATGTATTAAGAAAAGCCGCTTGCGATATTCCCATCATTGCACTGACAGCTAACGTAATGAAAGAAGACCTGCAAACCTATGTTGAATCTGGCTGCAACACCACAATAGCCAAACCGATTGATCAAGAAACCTTGTTTCGAGAACTAGCCAACTACCTGCCCTCCTCAGAAGGAGGCAAACCTTTTGATGAAAGTGATGATTTAACCGCCCAATTGCATGCATCTTCAGAATTTAGACAATTGGTGCAAGCTTTTTTAGGTAACCTACCTACCGCACAGCAAGAATTAAGTGCAGCATTTGAACAAAATGACTGGTCGCAGGTTGGCGCGATAGCCCACAGTATTAAAGGCAGTGCCGGGAGTTTCGGTTATCCGCAGTTAACCGAATATGCCGCAACGCTTGAATATTCGGCCAAACAATCTAGTCGGGTTGAAATTAAACATCACTTGGGGGTGTTTGATCAGGAATGTGAGCGGGTTTTAGTGCTGAATAGGAAGCAGGTGGTGGGGTCGGCGTAACGGGGTTAAACCGTTGGCTTTTTGCTGATACACCGGCGGGTGCAACCGCCAGCGTAATTCATAACAGCCTGCTCGAGACAACCAAAAGTCACGAGCTGAACCTTACACCTACCTCAATACAGTTTTCAAAGCGCAGCCTTAATGCTGACACGGTTGAAAAAGCCGACAACCTCCTAAATTCAAACCCCAGCGAGCTACCCACGCACGTTCAATAAGCGCTTACGTTAATTGCGCGTTTTATTGGCATTGTCCAACCCCACAGGTTACTAAAACCGATATTGATTATCACCAATATCACTTTCCAGTAATACAACATCAGGGTCGACCTGAATAAGCGCAGGTTGACCTTGCACAACAATCATCACAGATTGGCTGTTATCGGTGACATGAATTGTCCCGGCATATAGCGTCTTACCTTGTTGATTGGTGATCTTCACCGGAATATATTCATCCAACGGTTGTGTTACTGCTTTACCATCAGCATTGGAATAGCGCTTATGACTGACCAATGTGAACTGCACTTGATTACGGTGCTGATCTAAAGGCACCACAGAAGCACAATGAACCGAAACCTCATGCAGTGTTATCTGTTCAAACCAATCAGTGATCATTTGTTGATATTTGACCGGTGTTACTGCTTTTAAAGCGACTAACAAATCTTCGATATTCAGGTGATTTTCGTTGTGAATGTTGAATTGGGCTAAGACTTGGCGAAAAGCCTGATTGACACGTTCTTCGCCAATAAAGTACGCCATGGCATAGAATGCCAGACTGGCTTTTGTCCGGCTCAAGTAACCCTGATTGAATTGTGTTTGTGTTAATGGACGCTCACTGAGGTTGTCATGCTGGCGTTTCTTTAAATAATTCAGGCGTAGTTTGTTGCGTTGTGCCAAAGTACTTTGACGGCCAAACCTTTGCTCACTCACCATCATCGAAGTGTATTTTGACAAGCCGCTGATTGTCAACGCGCCTTTGGCATATTGTGGCACAGACGTAAAACCCCACCATTGATGGGCGATAGCGTCACTGACAGAATCGAAGACTTTGTCTGAGTGTTGCCCTTTGGGTAGCTGGGCAGTAAAACCAGCACTTTCGCGCCATGGAAACAACGTCGGTGCGACGCCGTGAAATGGATAGTCGGGGATCTCAACGATACTCAGCGCCGGATAAGTATAAGGTGTCAGCTTCGTTGTCGCATAATCGAGTGTTTGCGCAGCGCTGTCGAGCATTCGCTGTACGTTCCACGGGTGTTGCGGATGATAATAAACAGCCAGTTCGACGTCATTATGACGTCGAGCCGCTTTTTCGTAGTGTCCTGAAATAAACAAGACCTCGTTGAGTGCCGGCTGATTGAGACTAAATTGATAGTGATTTCGACCTTGCGTTTGCCATTGTTTGGTTAATTGTCCATTGGCAATAACGGTATGTTCAGCTGAAGTGCTGACGGTGCTGTTCATGGTAATAATATCTGAGGGCAACAACATTTTTTTACGCTCAGCCACGGCAACGTCAGGCAACGCCGACTCTTCACTTAAACCGTATTGCCTGCGTAGATTTTGATCAGGTAAACGCACAGAATGACTATAACCAATGGTCGGGAAAACCCCAGGATTGCCACTGCGATGTCCCAACAGGATATGTTTTTCGGTGATCCAGCTTTGTTCAGTCATGTTGTCGGTGAAACCACGTGCCTGCGATGATAATTCGAAGCTAACAGTCATTTGCTCGCCTGGTTGTAACGCCCGCTTCAGTTGGTAGTGGTGCACACCAAACTCGTTACCTTGACGGACTAAGTCTACCGCTTGTGAAAATTCAACTGACTCGAGGCTTGAAATGTATCTGCGCCAAAAATGGATCAGCAATTGATCAACCGGCTGTTCGGTTTTGTTTTGCAGCTGATAGCTCGCCCTCAAGTGAACACGTTTTTGATTGGGATATAGCGCTAGGTCGACCTCCATATGACTCATGCTTAGCTGCCCCATTGCTGCGAAGTGACTATAGTTTTTCTCGTAATTTACCTGCATATCAATGAGTTGCTGTGGTGATAAATAGTCATTGAGCTGATAACGGTTATAGCTAATCCACTTGCCTGTGGTAATCAACAAACCAGGGCAAGTGACAAACATAACGACTCTTTTTCTATTCAAAGCCTGACGGGCTATGTGTAACCGCTGAACCAAGGAGGACTCTTCACCATTGCGCCATAAAAGTTCACTTAGCATGACCAGTAATACCGCCACCAACAGCCAATAGACAAGGTACCAGCCAAGCAGATTGCTATAGGGACCAAAACCACCGAATACGCTATGCACGTAATCAGGCAAAGTACCATAATTAAGCAAAGGCTGTGGCCAACCGTATATATCAAACAACACCGTATTGGCAATAAAAAACAACAATGAAAGCGCGATGCCGCTGTTTTTACCCGGTGACAGTATCTGGATAAAAACAGCCATAACCCCAATGAACCAATAAGACGGTAACATCAGGCCAAACAGGGTTTTAAAATAAAGCGCCAGTTCAAATTGAGTGTGACTAAACATTAGCCATTGGCAAAGCATACCAGCAACCCACATAGCGATGACAACTGCCAGCTGTATTGTCATTAACGTGAGTAACACGCCAGCGGTTTTTACCCACTGGGGCACAGGTAAAGTATCAAACAACGGGTGAATTCTGGCATCTCGCTGCTTCCATACTAAAGACGCTGCGAAGAAAATGGTCATCCACAGCATATAACCCCATGCCATTGAGATGTGCTTTAGGTAGTTAATGGTTAACGGCAACAGGTTTGCGCCATCGCTGCTGGTTTGACTGATGAAATTAGTCAGAACATCGAATAAAGACAGACCCGTGAGAATAATGAAAATGGGATGGCATAAAATGGTACTGGCTTCACGTTTTACCAGATGAGCAAGTTGCTGCAAAGCCGCAGCGAAACTGTAGCTGGTGGCAACGCCATTGAGCGCTGTTAAGTGCTGTAATGATTTTTCATCGTCAGTGGCTGGCGTGAGCACGGTTAACTTCGAGTACGTTTTGGCGTTTGATTCGAGCTGTGAAACAAAGCTGAAACGTCGATAGGTATAAATGCCAATCAATACTGTCACGCTCAGCCAAATCACCCGGTTGGCAAGTAGCGAGCCGAGCACTGGCAACTGCCGTTGGTTAATATCACTGAGCGTCCAAAACTGAGTGAGGCTATCAATGGCGACAATGGCAAAAGGGTCGGCCAATACCCGGATACGCTCTGGTGCCAGCAGTGCCAATGAAATTGTCACTATGACGTATAACAAAATCAAACCAATGGCACAAAGATACGCAGGCATGATGCGCCGGGTGAGTGTCGCCACGGCAAAAAACAGACTGGCGGTGAACAACATATTAGGTAACATTATCAGGGCCACAGGAATAAGAAAACTCATTGCTTCAAAGGGGCCATATTGGGCATTTGAGTGCGCCAAGCAGCCTAAAATCGCACCTATTACCAGCGCAGCGCAGGTCAGCATAATGGCCGAAACAGAGCCGAAAAAACGACCACCAAGATATTGCCATTTGCTCAGCCCCAAGGTAAAAAAAGCATCGTGAGTTCTATTTTCAAAATCCCGTACCACAGCCTGCCCGACAATAACCACAGCAAACAAGCTGCCAATAAAAGACAGTCGGGCCATCAGTTGTGCCAGCACTGTGGGTGCATTGTGTGATTTTGCCCCCACAGCCATGCCAAGAAACTGCATGTCCATGTTGCTGCTGGAAAGAAAAGCAAAAGCGCTGACAAAAAACAACGCACCCAATAGATAAAATGGTATGCCGCGCAGGTGACGGGTTAATTCATGACGATAGATTGTAGTAAACATGGCTAACCTCTTTAAGCTGCTTGGCTCAGGTGATAAAAATAGGCATCTTCGAGCGTGGCAGAAACTGCACAAAAACCATCTGATGGTGGTGTGTCGGCAACAATGCGGATGAGAGTTTGACCGCCAAGCAACCGAGTTGAGATAACATTACAGCTGTCCTGCAATGCCGACAGTTGTTGTTTGTCGATGCTTTTTTGCCATACCCGTCCTTGAACTTGCGCGACTATCTGTTGCGGCGTAGCCGCCAATACAACCTGACCGCCTTTAATGATGGCCATGTTGGTACAAAGGTCATTAACATCTTGAACAATATGAGTCGATAGAATAACAATTCTGTGTTCGCCTATTTCACTAAGCAGGTCATAAAAACGGTTGCGCTCTTGTGGGTCCAAACCAGAGGTTGGTTCATCGACAATCAATAGTTGTGGGTTGCCAAGCAATGCCTGAGCGATACCAAATCGCTGGCGCATACCGCCAGAAAACGACTCTAGCTTATGCTTTCTCACTTGCCATAAATTCACCCTTTTTAACAGTTCTTCAACTCGGGCAACGCGGGTACTCTTTTTGTTGATACCTTTGAGCTGCGCAAAATGATTGAGAAGCGACCAAGCAGATTCTTTAGGGAACAAACCAAAGTCTTGCGGCAGGTATCCCAGCAGTTTTTTAACCGCGTTCTTGTCACCAAGTACATCAATATTGCCCAGACGAATACTTCCGCCATCTGGGTCTTGCAGTGTCGCAAGGGTGCGCATCAGCGACGATTTACCAGCCCCATTGGGGCCTAACAAACCAAACATACCATTGGGAATTTGCAGTGAAATATTGTTTAGCGCAACCACGCCGTTAGCATACGTTTTACAAAGGTTATCGATGAGCAGCATATTAATCTGGCCTCGTTTTGGTTAAAAAAGGATTAGCTAGTTATCGTCCGGCAAAAGACGTCCATGCTCTTTCTCCGGAGGAAGCTACGTTCAAGCAAGTGGAACTTCGCTTACTTTTCAACAAGTTGAAAGGCGGCACATCCGTGTACCGCGTTAACTAGTGCCCAACTAATCCTTTTCAGGACGGGCACTAGCTAGTATCGTTTGTGGTGTTCACCGCAATATTTTCAAAATGTCATTTTTTCTTCACCTTTTTAACTGTACCCACTCAAGTCATGTTTTTTGGCCAATATTTACAGTATGCTCAGCGACTTGTTTGTCATGGGGAGCATTGAATGAGTCGACTATCTATACCTGAATTTAAAATACGCCACCTTTTGTCATTCCTTTTCTATTTGATTGCCCTTGTAGTGGCCACCCACGGCATCAATTGGATTGGCGTCTATTTTTACGGGCTGGATTTTCTAAATTGGTGGCCAATGGGTCATGCCATGATGTTTGGATTGGGTGGTCAACCAGACCCTGTGCTGTCTGCCTTGGTGTCTGGATTGGCCGTTGAAATAACAGTGCCGGGACTGGATGATCATCTGAAGGCC
>CALKGI010000113.1 GCA_938085045.1 uncultured Alteromonadaceae bacterium | reverse complement strand
GGCCACTTATGCCTAGCTTTTGATAAATTTCAAAATCACTTTCATCAAGTTCGTGGCGTATGAGTGCCGGGTTATAAAAGTGCACATTTGCAAAAGGTTTAAAGTCGGCGCAAAGCTTGCCCAACTTACAATTACCATTGCCACCTGTTTTTTGCGGGCAGTAAGTAACCTCCACTCTGGTGATAACTGGCAGGGCCTTTAACGTGTTAATGTCACTGCTGTTTGTAGCTGTCATGGCTTTAGTCAATCGGCTATTCGTCAGGTTATAGGCTTTAACAAACAGGCCTTTTGCACCATCTTTATATGTCTCGAATTCTCCTTTTTTATCAGTGAATATCGTGGTTTGTTTACTATTGCTGAGTCTTACTTGCAGTTGGTTTACTGGTACGCCAATAACATCAAAAGTCATGTCAACACGGGTTACATTGGCGTTTGAAATCACCTGTTGATAGCGCTCTCCGCACGCTTTTTTGAGTAACTTTAATACGTGAAACAAGCCTTGATATATTTGTTTAGATGGATTGAAAGACAATTTTGCTTTGTTTTGAGTCTTGTTAAATGGCAGGGTAAAGATTAAAAATGAAGCACCACCAGCAAGCTCAGTTACCAGCCACTGACTGCGAAATTTTACAGCCTTGGCTGCGCTTACGTGTTTTTTGTTAACTGAGAATACCGGGTTCATTTTAGATAGCTGGTTTTCAAAATCTGTCATTTCATCAGTCGTTATATCCAAAGTCAGGTCAAACGCATCAATGAATAGCGCGTTTGCAGGGATTGACGATAAATAGCTGGTTAGCGCGTTCTCACCTGTCAGATAATGGTTGTCGGTGCCGACACAAGATCTATTTTTGACTACCACCATTGTTTTAGCTGGTTTATAAAATGCATCTTGAGTGATTGTTTTATACACGTCGAACTCGACGTATGCCGCAACAAAATTAGACAGGTTTGACTGATACTTGAAGTGAAAAGCAGCCAAGGGTACCTGTTCTATTGTTATATTTGAAGGTAATAATTTGCTGATGTAACCTGTTGCACAAACATCAATGTGATCGATGACTGCTATATTATAAGAACTATAAATCAAAGGGTTATGTATTTTCTGCATAACAACTCCAGTTTTGATTGATCTGGTAAAAGACTATTGCTTATCCGTCGAATTCGACGGGTTTGTAAGTGCTGCATCAGGCTTGGTTATCAATGAGTTGCTTGAGTTGTTTACCACCAGACACAAGACATCGGCGTAGTTTTTTGACTTCGCCGACATTGAGTTCGTTTTGCTCCTTAAATCTCTCAATCTCAGCTTTTAACAACTCTTCGACCGTTATGTTTTTGGCGTCACGTTTATCGTCACAGAAGCGCTGTGCCTCTTTAACAATCCACTTGGCTGTTACTTCCAGGTATCGACCGCGCTTAAGCTTGGTATCTGCAAGGTCCCATATTGTCTCTTGTGCATCCTCACCAAAATCAGTCTCTACTTTATGCAAGGCATCCAAAATAGCGTTATTGAAAGTACCAACGTCATCTATATCGCCATAATGATCGATTTCGATTTGAGCACGCCGCCAGCATTTATTGAATTCATCGAGGCTGCAATGAGCATATAGGGCTGCAAATTCTGTTTTGGTGAGTTGTAGCCTTTTGGGGGCGTTGGCGTTTTTTGCCAACAGGCAAAACAGGTTCTTGCCTACGGTTGTTGCCAGTAATTTTTTTGCCTGTGACTGGCATGTTTTCTTGTTCAACTTGTCTTGATTGAACTGCTTGATTTCATCTGCGAATAAGTGGCCTGAAACGCCCTTGCTGTAAAGTGCGCCGATTGCACTACTGTTGTCCTGCTTTGTTTTCACTACAGGACATTTATGTTCTATTTTGGGTTGCATCATTTTTCTATTTTTGACTGCCATCTCAATATCTCCAAGGTTACATTCGTCTAAATTATGTCGCTGTGACACTCGGTTACAGCGCACAACCTTTGTTCTTTTAGGCCGTGTTTTGTCGATAAATAGATCTTACACCCAACGCGGATTATGGCTTTTTACAACGTTTTCCTTAGAATTAGTCATTCAAGCGTTAGATTGGACTTCGGGTGGTGTTTTAGTGCATTATTAGTATAAACCCCCTTATTTTGATTAAGTGATAAATATATTTACACGTATTATCAGTATGTTAGCGGTCTATTTTTAAAATTTATTGATCAAGTGAGCGGACAAGTAATGACAAAGCTCTGGCAACCGTATGAAAACTATGAATTTGGCAGGGATTATATTGAAGACTTCGTCTTATTTTATAAGGAAATAGACGAAACGAGATTGGACTACCAACTCAGATGGCGTAATGGCAATAGAAAAATCATGACGCCAGCGCTACTCAGGGCGTTTTCGACATATCTAAATAAGTTTGCATATAAAGAACCCGATGAATATGGCTATGCGCAGTGTTTTGTTGAAGATTTCTGTGCGTTCAATAAGCTCATAAGAAATAAGGAAAATGATAGTGATGACTATTTTGTACTCTGGGCTGAACTATATTTGAGTATCGAACATTTAAAGATTAATTTTCGGAAATTCTTAAACTGCAAACATGCGCAGAAACACAAAAAAAATAAATCACCGAAGCGTGAGACATCAAAAAGAAAAATATGGCACCGTGAAGCGCGTTTTCACATTGAGATTGATCCCAACGCCAAAGTATCCAATCTTACTATTTTAGATGGTAGAACAAAAAAGTGGGA
Organism: uncultured Alteromonadaceae bacterium; assembly: GCA_938085045.1. GTDB lineage: Bacteria > Pseudomonadota > Gammaproteobacteria > Enterobacterales > Alteromonadaceae > JABSOG01. The sequence continues at coordinate 4,065 of CALKGI010000113.1, read as the reverse complement.
TTTTGACCTTATTCGAGATTTCAGTGCGTATTTACAAAGCAGCGCGAAAAAGACAGAAGAGTTAGCAAAAACCGCAGAGGTGATACTTGCTGCCAGCATTGCAGTCGGTGAGAACGGTTGGATACACAAAAATCGCTTTGATAAAGCGCAGCATATCAAATTATGGACAGGGCTTTATGAGGTTATTATCAAGAATAGCCATATGGTTAAGCGGTTTAGAGATTGGCAAAGGAAAACAAATGCTCGCAAGAAAGATTGATCGCTATGGTTATATGTTGTCGTATTATTGGCAGGCATCGCCAAATAATATTCTTAATTAGGTCCATTGGTTTGTAATACGTCAGATATGTCGAATTTACGTCTTGTGCAAGCATTACTGATTTAGCAGACTTGATGGTAATCGCTATTATCATTAAGTCTGCGACGTGCAACGTTAAGACCTTCGTCGGTGAACTAAAACCAATATGAACTTCCAGTTCACCAAATCTGAATGGGATCGCTACGGGGTCAAAACTCGTTGTCTTATTGACGTTTCAGTGCAAGGTCTGAACAAAAATAAGATGATACGGTCAGTCTAACTGGTATTTACGTTGCTTTTATCTAGCGTGATTATTTTGCGAATCGCTTGTTCGAGGTCATCGGCTACTTGTTCAAGCGCAGTGTCGTCGCCATTCCATAGAACCTGATACTCCTCTTTAAATGTCGTTCGTTGTTCTAATGCGGCAAAATCCTGTCGGATTGAGCGAGTTCTTTCAACAATCTCAGCAGGGCCAAAGTTTCTAAAAAGAGTTCTCCTTTCCAAATGTTGTTTTGCTGCTTTGATAAAAAACGCGGTAGTTGCTGCACCCGCATTACACATCGTACTTACTACTTTTGGTACTAAACTGAATTCGGTAAATATAGCTACGAGGATACAACCCTCAAGCTGCGCTGCCCGAAATTGGCTAGCACTGAAGCCATAGCGTTCGTTCCTCTTTCGGTAAGGAAAAATAATCTCTCCTTCATCCAACAGTTGTTGAAATTCTGCTGCGGACAATGCATTCGAGTATTCAGGTTCAGAGCGGCGAGGATTACGAGTGTTATATTTGGTAAGTATTTGCATATGGTGAGAACTTGTCATCCTTTCCTCCATCATTTGTACCAGAGAATCCTTACCACTTGCAGATATTCCCGAAATTATGATGAAATTAAATGCTTTTGAGATATTATCCGGAACTGCACTGTTAAATCCCACTCCTAGATTTAGTTCTTCGATCGCCGCAGTATCATCAGTGCATTTTTGTTGAATTGTCTGTGCCAGTGATGCAATGCCTCTCGCCCAAGCCGCTCCTCGTAAGTCAGCCCATAAAAAATCTTTCAATAGCGCTGGTGGGGCTGTGCCGTCAAGTAGTGCGGGCAGAATTCGTGATTCATTATCCTCCAATTGACGGGCAAGTGTCGCTTGAATTTCTCGATTGACCCAGTGCGAAGAATTGGAAATTTCTGATACAAAGAAGATCACAAAACGAGAATCTTGCAGTGCACGGTCAATTCGATCCACAATTGAATCACCTATTAAGATCTCATCCTCATCTAGCCAGCAAGTAATACCGTGTCGTTCCAACTCTAGCTTGGCCCTTCGAACATGTTGCTTATCGATTGATGCATGTGATAAAAAAACTCTAAATTTTTTCTTCATCGAATTCCATCCAGTTTAGTTTGCTCAAAAGGTCAAAGTAGTGGTTGTAGTAAGTCATCAAGTTTTTTCTTTTTTCGTTGGACATTCTTTTCTGAAAGGACATGTATGCTGACATTGCTCAGGTTTGAATAGTAGTCTTGCAGTTCCTTTATCTTTAACTTTGCATGTAAACACCATTTGTGTTCTATTGCGATAATGTTTACTTCGTCACTGCTATATAGCTTAGAAATTATTGCAGCAGAATCATTACGAGGTTCTTTTGTAGGGCAAAAAGCAGTGAATATATGGCTTGGATCTAATTTGGCTTTGGCAAGTCTATTTAAGCGTTTTTCAATTATATTTTCATAGCCTTTTTGGCCAAAGTCATCATTCGATTGTGATTGAACGCAAAACTTAAAACCCGAATAAGAGTATAATTTATCATGATAAAACCTCTTTCTACCGTTAAAAAGCTCTTCTATGAGGTATGACTTGCCCCAATTATTGAATCCTGTTAAAAGAAACACTTTTCTCATGTATTACTGCTCCAATTGCGGCATAAACCTTTAATAATAAAACTATTTGCAAGCTAATAAGGATTAGACATAAATGTTACAACAAATAAACTCAATTGTAGCAGTAATTGGCAACTGATTTTATCAATTTCTTGTGGACGCATGGAAATACTCTTCATTTTGGCCGTAGGTTTGGGTCGGTTAAACACAATCAGAATTCTGTTTTTATATAGTCAAACACACCCCCGCCGCTTAACCTCAACCTCCCACTCCCTAAACTTCGTAGTCAACCGAGCCTCATTTTTAGCTTTGGCCTTCGGACTCTGCTCCTTTTTCTTCGGCGATTTACCACCCCCAATATCAACCCCAGACAACTCCTTGGTAAACATCTTGGGAATAACATGGCTGTAGTGCTGCTCAATCATCTGAACACTGGTCCCACACTGTTTGGCTAGAACCTCCATGCCAACATCACCACCCATCAACGCCCAAGTTATGTAGCTATGACGTAAGGAATACAGAGTTCGAACACCGTGAGCCGAGTTTTTAAGCCCAGTATCACTAACAGCTTTATCAAAAGCCTTGCCCAACTCTTTGGTGGTTGAACCATCAGCCAGTCTAAACAACAGATCAGACGGCTTTCGGTCAGGAAAGCGTTCACGTAATTCATCAATACAACCAAAGATCTCGTCCCGGCATACGATCTCGCGGGTGCCAGTGTACTTGGTGGTTTTGCCTTTGGTTATGGTAACGAAAAATACAACGTTGTGGCCGTCACGGTGCATATGAATGTCGGCCCAAGTTATGCCTTCCATCTCGGTGCCCGGTCGAATGCCGGTGTGAACTGCAAACTCGATGTAACTGAGCAACAATTCCCTTATCTGGCGGGTTTTCTCTTTACGGCTGTTTTGCTCAAGCCTGATAATGGCATCAAAAACCCGTTCGTATTCTTCTTTACTGAACGATGCACGGCGTTGGCCAGCAACGCCTTTGTTGCTGAGTATCGGCACCTGTACGGGTAACATCCATTTCTTATCTATGGCTTCTTTGAATACCATTTGCAGGGCGGCGTTGTGAGTGAGTATTGTTGATTTGGCAGGCACCTTGCCAGCGGTTTCTATTCGCCAGCCTTCAAAGGCGAGTATCTTCTCTTGGTCGATTGAAGTGATGTAAGTGCGGTCGAAGTAGGGGATATGGTATTTGCGCAATGCGCCAATGTAGTCTTTGTAAATGACTTTGCCGCCGCCGTGTATCATTTCGCTTTGCATGTTTTGAATGGCGATTTCGGCAACATCGTTAAAGCGCTTGCTGGTGTACAAGGTGTTGGTTTCAATCTTCACCTCGTATTCAAGCTTTATGCGGTGGGCTTTGGCAATTGCTTTGTCTTTATCGGTTTCTTTGGTCGCCTTGGCGTACCATTTGCCAAAGACCACAAATCGACAATACCATTTTTTGCTGTTATCTTGTAAGTACACATAAAGGGTGTCGTCTATGTTGTGCCGTTCAATCTGTTTGGCCATTTGTAAGCCCCTGTTAAATCACCGTTTCTATAAAATATTTCTTTGTTCTGAGCTTGCAAAGAATTTGCAAAGTCAAAATATCTTAACAAAAGCTATTGATTTAAAACAGGAATAGTTAGACGCGTTTCTTTCAAAATCCGTTGCCTTAACGGGCGTGGCGGTTCAAGTCCGCCCTCTGGTACCATCCCTCTCTTTGATTTTAAAGGGAAAAATCAACCGACATCTTTGTCGGTTTTTTTGTTTGCTCGGCGAAGCCAGCAAACCCGACTGTCTGAAAGAAGGCAGTATCACCCTGATTGAGGGGAAGATAATCCGAGTGGCAAGGGCGTCATTGGCCAACGATGGGGTCTGAAGGAAGCCATAGGAAGTTAGA
>CALKGI010000112.1 GCA_938085045.1 uncultured Alteromonadaceae bacterium | reverse complement strand
TTTGACAACTAAACCTATTGATGAGGAAAGTGGCACGTTTCAGCTTGACCGCGGTGATGGGGTTGCTATTCGTTTGGTACACGAGCCTGCAATTGGCAAAGAAACCACTCCAGAGCGCTCGTGGATAGGCACACAAAAACCAGACATTTTATTGGAAGCGCAATTTGCTGATGGTGAAAAGTTAATTTGGTTGTTTGACGCCAAATATCGAGTTGATAGCGATAAAAGTGATGGTGCTGATTGGGTACCAATGGACGCTATTAATCAAATGCATCGTTACCGTGATGCCATTTTTCATTTGGATGTTAGCGACAGTGGCAATCAAAAAAGTCGTCCTGTATTTGGTGCCTTTGCTTTGTATCCCGGCTTTTATGCCAATCAAAGCGACCACAATTGTCACAACAACGTCTATTTTGAAGCCATTCAACAAATCAGTATTGGTGCTTTTCCACTACTACCCAGTAATAAGGCTAAACCGGGAGAGTGTCATTCTGGCAATGCTTGGCTTTGCACATTTTTAACCGACAAATTAGGTATTGTTGATAAGTCAGTAACGCAGGATGAACACGCAGTACCATTAGACAGACATTATATTGAAGAGGCGTCACGTATTCCTTTCAAAGGCATGAATCAGTTAAGGTACCGGGATTTATGTTTGGTCGCCTCCAGTGCTGAAGATGCGCGACCTGAGGGCTATTATGAAGCCTTTGAAGATGGCACTGCCAAATGGTTTCATATGCGCTTGCGAGCATCAGAGCGCGAATCGATAGACAGGCACGCCATTTATGAAATTGGTTATTGTGTTATTGGTGCTGCTAAGATTGATGAGGGTGAGCGAAAAGCCCACTGGTTGTGGCCTGTACATTCAATCAAAATCAAAACTCGCAGTGAGTTAACACAAGAGCAAACTGGTATACACATTGATTCTCAAGATGAGTATTGGTTGTTTGAACTTGGCACACCTAAACGATTAACGCAGGTTATCGGCGGGTTCACTCCCGGTCATCATCATATGAAGTTAACCCGAGCCAGCAAATTAGCAGGCCTTGACCGATTTGATGAGTTGTTTGATGTTTATCCTTGGATTGGGCAAGGGGGGTAGGTTTTATAATAGTTGAAATGGCTTTGCCATTTATCGCGGCAGGGACGCTTTGCTGCTGCCGCTCCTACAAGGGGTCATCTCACTCAACATGCCAACACATGAGTTCTGACCAGCAAAGTTTCATTATCTAGCTCAGCAATGCCTATATAGGGCGTCGATAGCAACATATCATCCCCTAAGTACTTTGGTATAGCCGTAAATCTAAACGCTTGTGTGGTCACGCAAAGCTGTGACATTTCAATTCGTGATTCTGCTTTGTTAATAGACCCCATCACTGTATTAATGTTGCGCTCATCAACGTCATTTAAGTCAACAATTGCCTCAGACCAGATTCCATCATGATTAAACGTTGTTGTCGACTCAGCGTCAGTTGCAGCGCAAGTACCAGCTAACAGTTTTATCAGTTCACAAAGCGTGTTTGTGATGGTGACAGCAAAAACACAAGGGTAGTCTGTTGCAAATTCATTGAGGCAATTGGTGGGCAGTATGAGTGTTTTATTCATTTGAACCTAGCGATAGGTTAATTATGGAAGGGTAGCTCAAACAGCGGCCAACTGATTCGTGCTTTGGCAAAAGACAATAATTGTAATTCAAGAGCTTGCAGCCTTACTCTTGCTCTAACTGCGCTTTTAGCTTAAGAATAATCGCCAGCTCAATGCCAGTATTACGTGCAATGATTCTTGGTTCAACACCATCGTTGAGGAAGTTGACGGCGATTTCAGTCCTGCTTTGTTCTCTACCTTTCTTAAGACCTAACCCGATACCTTCTTCTCTACCTTTTTCTCGGCCATATTCTTCAATTTTTTCTGCAGCTGTCATAAATTCACCTCTGATTGTTTCCGGCAATTTGTCGATTGCCGCCAGTAACGGCTTTGCTTCGTCAATATTGCCTGTTTTAAGCATGTACTTCAACGCTGTTAATACGAATTGTTGCTCCAAATTATGGCCTAAGTCGATTAAATGTAGCCTTTCGAACAACCCTATCATATAACGCGTAATATCCCTGTCTCGTATATGTTTTAGTGCGCCTGTCATTACCCCTAATAACTGCTGACGCTTTATTTCATCATCATGCGTTTCATTAATATCGATAAGACCCACAGGCTTTGCAAAAGTGTTCGCCATGATATTTAGTGGATCGTCAAAACAGTCTGTTAAAGATAAAGAGTATGGATATGGGGTTTGTTTATCCTTTTTTTGTTAAACCCTTGCGCGTTGGCGGTATTGTCCATACTATGCCGAACACATATAACTGAGGCAGAACGCGTGGGCAGGTCAATCATGAAGGTGCTACATATAGGCAAGTATTCGCCGCCGTTTTTTGGCGGTATCGAAAACTTTATGATGGATTTGGGTCAGGCTTGTGCTGCGCAGCATGTTGAATCGGCGGCAATTGTTCACCACCATCAGTCTGGACAAAAGTTCGATAAGCGCGAAATGGACGGTTTGACGGTTTATCGGGTGCCCTGTTATGGCCAGCTGATGTTTGCGCCGGTAAGTCCTGCTTTTTTGTTCTACCTTAACCGTGTTATTGATGAATTTAAGCCTGATATTTTGCATTTTCATGTGCCCAACACTTCGGCGTTTTTTGCACTGCTGAGCACCAAAGCTCGTGCTTTAAAGTGGGTGGTGCACTGGCATTCAGATGTACTGGGTGACAACAGCCCGTGGTTTTTACGGGCGTTTTATCCCGTTTACCGTCCTTTTGAGCGTTGGTTGCTTAAGCGTGCGAAAAAGGTGATAGCGACATCAGCCCCCTATTTGCAAAGCAGTTTGGTGTTAAAACAAATCACTAATCAGTGTCAGGTCATTGAACTTGGCATTAAACCGCGTGAGGGCACGCCAGCTCAAGCTCGCCTTCGAGGTGAACACCAGCCACTGCAATTGCTGGTGGTTGGCCGTTTAACTTATTATAAAGGCCATCGATTTTTAATTGATGCACTGGCGCTGTTAAAAAGCCAAGGCTTAACAAACATTGTGCTCAATATTGTTGGCGGCGGTGAGCTGTATGAACAGCTACAACAGCAGGTCGAGCAACTGGGGTTGTCATCTCAGGTTATATTGCATGGCAAGGTTAGTTTTGATGCGCTGCAAAGTCAGTTTGTCCAGGCCGATTGTGTTTGTTTGGCGTCAATTGAACGCACCGAGGCTTTTGGTGTGGTGTTGATGGAAGCTGCGTCTTTTGCGGTGCCAGCCATTGTGACCGATGTGCCGGGTTCTGGCATGAGCTGGGCGGTGCAACATGGCAAAACGGGTTTGGTGGTGAATCGTTCTGACGCGCAAGCACTGGCTCAGGGCATTGAAATGCTTTATCGAAACCCCGACCAGTTGTTTGAATTTGCACAAGCGGCGCATCAACGGTTTTTGCAACACTTTCAAATAAAAGCGGTGGCCAGCACAACAATTGAGCTGTATCGGTCAATGAGCGAACAGTAATAAAACGGGTATAGCCGGGTTAGTTGCTAAAAAATTGTTCGCACCACTGGCATAAATGTTTATAATGGGCGTGTTTCGAAACCGTAGCAATTCTTTGGTAAACACGTAGTGAGCAGTAGAGGTTAGTCCCGTTGGCAATCCCTAATATTCTGGTAGTCATCCCCGCACAAGATGAAGCATTGACCATAGGCCCGTTGTTGGCCGATATCCGTACGCGTTACGGATTTGATATTGTGGTCATTGATGATGGCTCTACAGATGCCACGGCGGCTATTGCTCGTGAAAACGGCGCGGTAGTGCTGCCTCACTTGCGGGCGCTCGGCGCCTGGAAAGCCACTCAAACCGGTTTGCGTTATGCTTATAATCGCAGTTACGAAGGGGTGATCACTATGGATGCCGACGGTCAGCATTTGCCGACTGAAATGGCTGCGTTGTTGTCGAGAATGGACAGCGTCGATGTGGTGATTGGTTCGTGTATCAGCCGGGGTTCTTTTTTACGTCATGTTGCCTGGAATTCGTTTCGGATAATGTCGGGTATTAATGTTAAAGATATCACGTCTGGTTTTAGGCTGTATAATTTGGCGGCTTTGCGAGTGCTTTCAGCCAAAGAGGCGACCATGCTTGAATTTCAAGATCTTGGGGTACTGTTGTTGCTGCGCTCTTTGGGCCTGAGTATCGAAGAGGTTAATGTTGCTATGGACGAACGTATTAGCGGCAAATCGCGCATTTTTAATTCTTGGTTCAGTGTTTCTTCTTATATGTTAACCACCGCTATTGTGTGTTTAACCAAGGCTATTCCGTTAAGGGATGTGCGTTATTTAAAAAGGTTTTATTAGGGTAATTTATCGTGTCTAGTCCTCAAATTATCGGCGCCGCAATTGGTTTGTTTATCGGCGGTATTATATTCTGGCTCATTCGCCGCGACCATATGGTGTCTAAAGATGGCATTCGCTGGTTGTTGTTGGCCGGTTTCATTATGGTTTATGGGGCGTTCCCTAAGCTTAATGATTTGCTTGGTGAAGTGTTGGGTATTAGTTATCCGCCAATTATTCCTGTGTTGTTGGGTCTTGGTGCTATTTTAATTAAGTTGCTTATCAACGACACCGAAAGGGTGAAAACTCGGGTCGATATCGAGCGGATGATCCAGCGCATGGCGATGCTCGAAGCCGAACTTGTGCAAATGAAAGCCAAAGTCGATAAAGATGAAACCGTAACCATCCATCGCGATAACGTGCAAAGTATTCATTCTAAATAGGCGCGAGCTATTGCTCGCGATTTAACCGTGTCGCAATCCAATCAATCTCCTTCTTCAAGCCAAAATGCCAATTCTACCGATGCCAAAAATGTCAAAAAGGCAGCTGTGTTATTGGCGATCTATGGCGGTGGCGGGCATCGCACCGAAATGCGCCTGTTACTCGATTATTTCGTTAAAGCCAATCAAATGACTGCTATGCCGTTAATTTCTATCGGGCCAAGCCCGTTGGATTGCTCTGTCGTGGCGCATTATCAAATAACAGATGTTCGCGATAAGCATAGCCGGTTTAAATCTTTGCTTTTGGTACTGCCCAGCGTGTTGAAACAGCTTGGCACTACGCTTAAGATATTGCGCGCCCATAAGGTCTGTGCTGTGCTTTCTACCGGACCGGGCTTGTGTATTATTCCTATGATTGTGATGCGTTTATTTGGGGTTAAAACGGTGTTTGTCGAAACTTATTGTCGTTTTAATAGCCGTAGTTTTACCGGACGGGTAATGTGTAAACTGGCCCACCGCTTTTTGGTGCAAAACAAGCAGCAGCTAGCTTTGTATCCCGGCGCTGAATATTGTGGTCGGGTATGAAGGTCTTGCTCTGTATTTTTGTAACAGTGGGCACCACGGCTTTTGACCAGTTAATTGAAGCGGTTGATGCGCAGCTGCCGGGCACCCAATTTGATGTCACCTGCCAAATAGCAGATGGCAAATACTTGCCTAAAACCAAACATGTACGTTTTGCAGACGATCTTTCGCACCGTTTTGCACAAGCCGATGTTGTGATCACGCATGGCGGAGCAGGCACGGTATTTGAATTGCTCGAACAGGGTAAAAAGATTGTTGTAGTGCCCAATCTTTTTCGGGTCGACAAGCATCAAACCGATTTGGCCAAACATGTTGAACAAAATAATTTTGGTGTGGTTTGTTGGGCTCTTAGCGATTTAAGCGCTTGTCTTGAACGGTGTATCGACACCACTTTTAACCCTTATAGTAAAGAGCCGTTTTTTATGGCGGGCGAACTACTTGAGTATTTTGGAATGATTGATTAATGAAAGTGTTGTTTTTAACCCCGCAGTTGCCGTATCCGCCCATCAGTGGCGGGGTGATCAAAAGTTATCGTTTGGTGAAATTTTTAGCCGATGCCCATGAGCTTTCAATCTGTTGTTTTTTAAAAGGCGAATCTGATGAGCAAAATCTTGAGGCTTTTAAGACCGAAATAGGCAATGTGCCTGTATATTCAAAGTCGTTAAACATTGCTCGTACGCCGCTCAATTTCGCCCGAAGTTGTTTAAACGGTTCGCCTTTGACCATTTATCGTAATAAAAGCCACGATTTTAAATCCTATATAAAGGACATTGCCCATCAGTTTGATGTGATTTTTGTCGACTTGTATTTGATGTTTCAGTATGTGCCCGCTGATTTTAAAGGTCGTGTGGTGGTGCATCAGCAAAATGCTGAATTTTTAATGTGGTCGCGCATGGCCGAACAAACGTCTAATTTACTGCTCAAAAGTGTATTGGCTTTTGAGGCTTGGCGTATTCGTCGCTATGAAGTGAACATGTGTGCAAAGGCCCACGCAGTACTGGCAGCGCCGAACGACCAACAGGCTTTGATTGATGCAGGGGCTGCTAAGCATAATTTGGTTGATACTTATCATTTAGGTGATGAAGAGAATTTTGATTTGCCTGCCATGCAATTTAATCAAACCAAGGCCGCGATTTTGTTTGTCGGCACACTAAGCTGGGAAGCCAACGCCGATGGTCTGGTGTGGTTTCTTGAATCTGTTTGGCCTTTAATTAAGGCAAAGGCACCGGGCGTGACTTTTACTGTGGTGGGCAAACATTCAAAAGTGCTGGGCGACAAATTATTGAAGCTGGCACCCGACATCATACTTGCCGGTTTTGTCGATGATCTCGAATCACTGTATCATTGCAACCGGGTATTTGTTGCGCCTTTGCGTTTTGGCAGTGGTATAAAAGTTAAGGTGGTCAATGGGTTATATCGCGGTATTCCAACCGTGGCGACCAGTGTAGGGGCTGAAGGGCTTGATAAGTTGGTCTCTGGTGAGCATTTGTTTGTTGAAGATTCTCCCACCGGTTTTGCCGATGCAGTGGTGACTTTATTAAACGAGCACCAGATATGGCAGCAAATGAGTGAGCAGTCACGCCGGGTGATGCAGGCGCATTACACTTGGGACGTGGTTTTTGATTATGTGCAAAAAAGTTTGGAAGGTTAATGACAACGGATAATTTGCAAGACCAGCCTAATGTAAATGCGAAGATCAGCGTTTATATGCCAAGTAAAAATCGAGGCCCCATGGTAAAGCGGGCAATTGATTCGGTGATGAGTCAAGACTACCCTAATTTTGAAATGGTGGTGGTGGATGACGGTTCGACCGACGGTACTCCTGCTTTGCTTGAAGAATATGCT
>CALKGI010000111.1 GCA_938085045.1 uncultured Alteromonadaceae bacterium | reverse complement strand
GGCGGTTTAGGGTAGTTCCAGGCAAGGTCAATTTTGTTGGCGAATTGCGTATTGCCACCCAAAACACCAAAAAAGCACTTGAAGTTGCATTGATCAACCGCTTTGCCCTGCACAATGAGGCAATTAACCAGCAGTTTGCATCAACAATTAGTCAATACCCATTAGTCAGCGCTTTTTTTTACCGTGATGACTTTCATGCATTGATGAACGATACCCCCGCAACAGACGCACTAACAAAGACTCAAATTGAGCCACAAACCAAACTCCAATCCGAATCATCAACCGTCAAAGAGGTGCAATAGCATGTCAGCTTATAAAGCCTTATTGTTGTGCCTCGGGTTACTTGTTTTTACGCCATACAGTGATGCGAGCAACACAACCAAGGCCAACTTGTTTTTTGCCAAAAGCGACTTGGTTGAAGCCAAAATTAGCCCTAATGGTAAACGACTGTTATTGCTTAAAAACCACGGCGACACTCAACAGGTGATATTGAGCAACGCCCGCCCTACAAAAGAAGATAAACCACAAGTGGTGCTCGATTTATCGTCATTTGCCAAGGGTAAAACACTGGCCACCATTAGCCACCTGCAATGGATTGACGATCGTCATATCGCAGCGCAATACAGCGAAGACCGCCAAGTATTGATTGACATAATAGGTGGCGACACGATTTACCACTTATTGGTCGTCGATGTGGGCGAAACCAATGGCAGCGAAATTGTCGTTAAAAGCGTGCGCACCAAAGGTTACCTGGTCGACCCTTTACCCGCACAGCCTAGTGAGTTTCTTTACGCCAGAATCGGCTTGTACTCAAAAGTTTACCGGGTTTCGGTTAATAAACTGGCGCCCCACGCCAAACGACTAAGCAAACTCGACCGTATTGATGGCGGTTCGTTCACCAAGTCGCGTGAGGTCGCCAGCATAGAAGGCGTCGCCAGTCGTTGGTTTATCGACGGGCAAGGTCAAGTTAAGGCCGTGTTGCACCGCAAAGTACTCGATAAAAAGTTGTCAAAGGTATTGTCGACTTTAGATGACGAGGGTAAAGCCACCACGTTGAAAATATGGCCGGTGGAGAAAATAGAAGATGAAAAAAACCACAACGAAATTTTCATGCCCTACGCCCTAACCGAAAAAAGTGGGGTATTTTACGGCTTTAAACTGGCCAAAGAAGACAGGCGCACAGTTTATCGTGTTGACTACAATGCAGGCACTGAAGAGGAGGTCTATAAAACCGGCGCTTTCGAATTGCAAGACGTATTGATTGAAGCCCCTGACCAAAAACTCATTGGCGTAAAAGTCATCAACAATGGCCGAGTCGAATATATCTACCTTGACGATGCCACCACCGAAGCGCTGACAGGTAGCGTTTTTCAAAAATACAATATGATCACTCGAATTGACAGCAGCACCGACAAACACGCTGCCTTATATTATGTTGCTCACCATAATGAGCCCGGCAGTATAATTTACAAAGACAACCAAACCGGCGAGGTTCGCCAAATTGGCGGGTATTTACCGCAATTGAATAACACCCTTAAATCTAAACAAATTGAATCAGAAGTGGACGTTGACGGCCATACCATCCATTACCTGTTAAACATGCCATCAAACAAAAAAATGCGCGTGCCAATGATAGTCATGCCTCATGGTGGCCCTTTTGGCACATTTGACGAAAGCCACTTTGACCGCAACGTTCAGTATATGGTGTCACGCGGGTTTGCCGTACTGCGAGTCAATTTTAGAGGTTCTGGCGGTTACAGCGAAGCCTTTGAAGATGCAGGTAAAAAACAGTGGGGCACTGGCATGATTGACGACATTCACCAAGCCACCGAAGCGGTGCTGGCCATGCATGATATCAACCCTGCAAAAGTGTGTGCGGCGGGCATGAGTTATGGCGGTTACGCCTCTTTGATGCTAGTGATCCGCTTCCCAGAACGTTATAAATGTGCGGTTTCTATCGCTGGGGTGACTGACATCAACTTACACCTGCGTAACACCAGTTTCACCGACAAACAAAAGGAATGGTCTCAAAAATACATTGGCGATGCCCAAACCGAATACGACATGTTAAAGCAAATGTCGCCGCTGTATTTGGCTGAGCAAATAACCCGTCCTGTTTATTTGATCCAAGGCGCAAAAGACACAGTAGTTGACCCAGAGCAGGCATTTCGCATGAAGCAGGCCATGGACAAATACAACAAACCGTATGAATGGCTGTACGACCTTGAAGCCAAACACAATTACGGCACACCCGAACAGCACCAGCATTTGTTTGAAGAAATCGTTAAATTTGTTAAAGGGAGCTTCTAACAAGGCCTTTATAAAAAGGCCTAAGCAAATTTTTCCCTTATTCGCCCGAGTTATCAGCCGTCTTTGTCAGTAAATTGTCAGCAACCTGCCTGACAATCCAAACAAAGACGGAAAAAATAATGACTGATAAAACCATGACGATTAACTTTTGCGGCACCGACTGTTGGCCCGACCAAGGTATGGCACTGCGAGAACCCGATGAAATGGCCTGTTACGACGAAGTAGCCGGTTATATCCCAGCCAATCTGCACCGACAACTAACAACAAGCGCACAACGAACCGCCGTCATCCCAGGTTGTGGTGCCCCGTACAACAAATTCCGTAAAAAACTTGGCGTGACCGTTTGGACCAAAATACTCACGCCAGATTACTATTACGAAATCGACAGTAGCCTACCCCCTTATCTCGTTGACGATACACTGTCTGGCCACTCGATAGACACACTGGCCGCTAATGCTATGACGCTTATCATTGGTGCGCCTGTGCAGTTGCTTAAGCAAGATTTAACCCCGCAGGCGATTGACCAACCCATCGCAAAAGACGACCACCCCTTTTGCCGTAAACTGGGATTGTTGCCCGAAGCCGACAACACCAATGTCGTAGAGGCAACCCCCTCCCTATGTTGGTTAACGGCCGATTTAGACCAAACAATCACTTCAAGCCGATTAGAAACCATCAACCTAATTGGGCACAGCCGTGGTGGCGTTGTCGCATTGGTCACTGCCAACATGTTGGCCAAATACCTGCCCAGTATCAAAGTCAACGTGATTGCATTAGACCCAGTACCCGGCCCGGGATATCTGCCGCCACACATGTGCACGTTAAGCAAACGCAACCTCGGCAACTACGTGGGCATTTATGCCATTGACGAAACCTCTGGCGGATTTAACGCCGTGGTGCCCGGTGTGCAATTATCCCAAGACGACCGTTGGGATCCATTGGCATCTGACTATGGTTACGGCACTGTCACGGCAGATGAATACCAATTGATATTTAGCCGTGGCCGCCATGCCACCATTCCCGGATCAAATGTTGCCGATGGCACTGGCGATGCCACCAAAGCCCTAAAAGACATTGGCAGTGTGGGCGAACTCATTTACTACCTTTGCCTTAACCGACTGCAAAATTGGGGCGTAAATATTAGCTATACCGCTGATGCACACACAATTAACACACTCAAAACCACCATGAATGGTTTAAGCGGTCAATATTACTTAATGAGAGATACCGGATACACCGGCATGAGAGCCTTCAACGGCATTTTTTATTACAACGCCCGAGGTATCACATCAACACCCGGCCTAGACCCAACAGCGTGGGACTACTTGCAAAAGTTCATCCCGCTAACCGCTACGTTTGAACAAGGTAACAACAACGAACCAACACCAAAAAGTGGCAGCCATACCACTTGGCGTGCGCTAAATTCGCTTGATGATAAAACTTGGTTTGAGCCCGGTGAAGTGTCGGCAATAAAGACAACGATAGAAGTTAAAACGAAAACAAGATCTCAACCAACGTTAGGTGATTCGCCAATTTCTTGTGCTTATAGCTTCGGGCGTAAACCGGTTTTGCAAGACGAATAGCAAACTACAAATGACTCGCCTTTTCTCCAATGCCTTTGATAGATATAGGCGAGTGCTCAGGAAAACTTACTGTTATATTTAACTCGCCGCCCATCGCTTCTATATAATCTCGCAGCGTTGACAGCATCATGTCAGATCGTTTCTCTAACCTAGATATGTTTTCTTGATTAACATTCAGACTTTGGGCTAACTTTTTCTGTGTTAATTTTTGTGCCTTACGTAGCTCTTGTAAAGTTAAATACTCGTTGAGTATTTCAACACCTCGTTGCTCAACAGAATCCCGGCGAGCTTTTGGTAATTGCGCCATAACATCATCTAATGTGCGAGTCATTATTTGTGCTCCTTTAGTTCTTTTAAATGCAGTTCAAAGCGTTTATCTGCTTTATCTATCAGTGTTTTATAAAATTTCTTCTGTCCTGTGCCAGACTTATCTCCAGCAACCAGCAAAATCGCTTTACGTTCTGGGTCAAATGCGAATGCTGTACGCCATACACCATTGTTGGCATTAAAACGTAATTCTTTCATATTTCGATGTTTTGACCCATTAAGCGTATCGACATTGGGCCGGCCAAGGTTTGAGCCCAATAATTTCAAGGGAATTAAACAGGCTAGCAGTTCATTTTGCACCGAGATTGGCATATCCATAAACTCAATATAAAACGCATTACAAAATTCTATTTTCCACTCTTTCATTAATAATACCCCATAAGTCATATGATTTATAGATCATATTCGCACTTCCTTCTTTTCTCACACAACTAAAGCACTGTATATAATCATAGTATTAATTTATTGTGATGGCTATTATTTGAGCGAAATAAACTAAGGTAACGCCCATACAATTGTTTAAGATGTTTCAGTCATATTCAAAATTGCCCTAGGCACAATGTGTTTGAATTGGCTGCGCCAATTATCGCGAGCTAGAGCTCGTTCCTACATCGTTACGTACAAGCAACCAACAACTAAACCGTCCTTGCCACCTTGCGTTTATTTAAAGGTTAATGGCGCACAAATTGATGGTTTAAAACTGTCGGTTGGTGGTTTAGTTCGGCCTTTAAATTTGCTCAGCAAAAAATCACAACGCTGTTATTGGATTTGCAATATCTGGTAATAAAAACCGTATTGAAATTTTTCACAACCAGATTGAACCAAATTGGACTGACGATTTGTTGACTTGTGTCTTTTCACTGATATGATCCCCTGCATTAAAAAACAGCAAGTTTAAGAGCATGAACATTATCAAACGACTATTACTCCCACTACTTCTCACGCTTATTAGCTTTGGCGCACTGGCCAACAGAAATTTAGACGAGGCACTGGTGGCCTATGGCACCGGCAACTTTTCAAAAGCCATCATTTGGTTTAAAAAAGCCGCTAAACAAGGCAATGCCGAAGCACAGCACAATTTGGGCATTATGTACGCTAAGGCCCGAGGCACCGAAAAAGACGAAAAAGAAGCGATACAGTGGTACGAAAAAGCCGCCGCACAAGGTTATGCCAAATCGCAAAGCAACCTAGGTGTAATGTATGCCAATGGTCAGGGCGTTACCAAAGACTTGCCCAAAGCAATTGAGTTGTATCGTAAATCAGCGGCGCAAGATTATCCCGATGCGCAATATAACTTAGGCTTTTTATATGCCAATGGCCTAGGCGTTAAAAGAGACTTTTCACAAGCGATATCTTGGTATCAAAAAGCCGCCCAAAATGGTTATGCCAATGCACAGTATATTCTCGGCGTTTTATCTGCCAACGGTGAAGGAATGGATAAAGACCTTGAAAAGGCCGTGTCTTGGTATCAAAAGGCTGCTGAACAAGGCTCTGCTAACGCCCAATTCAATTTAGCGGTGATGTATGATGATGGTCGAGGAGTGAAACAAGATGCCAACAGAGCCAATGCCTTGTACGCCAAAGCCGCAGAACAGGGCCTTCCTAACGCGCAATACAATTTGGGTTATGCCTATGCCAAAGGCCTAGGGGTAGAACCAAATGCTAATACAGCACTAATGTGGTTCTCAAAAGCCTCTAAACAAGGTTTGGGCAATGCTCACCTAATGCTTGGAATAATGCATGCAAACGGTCAGGGCACTAAACAAGATTTCGCTCAAGCTAAAGCGCTGTTCGACAAAGCCTGTGAAACCGGTGTTAAAACCGGTTGTGACAATGCAAAAATGTTGGCCGCGCAATTAGCCAAGCAATAACATCAAGTGATTTTAAGCGCCATAAACCAAGTTTTAAGGCGCTTAGATGCTTCATCAATGGTGTCCATATCTGCCGCGTAAGAAAACCGCATCGTTTGCTTGCCACGCACTGGGTCAAAATCTACGCCCGGTGTCACCGCCACATGAATCTCATTCAAAATACGCTGACAAAACGCCACGCTGTCGTCAGTCAAATGGCTAATATCGGCATACAAATAAAATGCACCATCGGGTGAAGATATTTTGTTTAATCCCGCCTCGGTCAAACGTTTATACAATAAATCTCGCTTGGCTTTGTACTGCCCAACGTAACCATCAAACTCGTCATAACATTTAAAGGCTTCGACTGCGCCAAGTTGCGATAAGGTGGTGGTAGAGATCAGCAAGTTTTGAATTAAACGTTCCATTGGCCTGACCATTTCTTTAGGCACCACCAGCCAACCAATGCGCCAGCCGGTCATGGTAAAGTACTTAGAAAAGCTATTAACCACAATGAGGTCTTGTGAAAATTGCAATGCCGACACTGCCGGTTTGCCAAACGAAATGCCATGGTAAATTTCGTCGCTGATAAAAGCGATATCGTTGGCCTGGCAGTACTCCACCAACTCTTTGAGTTGCTCTTCACTATACATGCTGCCAGTTGGGTTACCCGGCGATGAAACAATCACACCTTTTACTGGTGGGTCGAGTTTTTCAAGGTCGCAAGGCATCAGTAGGTAATCATTGTCTGGCGATATTTCTACATCTACTGCGTCTAAATCTAACGACTTGAGAATATTGCGATAACACGGATAACCCGGCGCAGGCACTGCCACTCGGTCTCCTTTTTCAAAGCAGGTCAAAAACGACAAGATAAATCCACCCGATGAACCCGGCGTAACCACAACGCATTGTGGGTCGACTTCTAATTCATAACGGTCGGCGTAATGCTGGCTGATGGCTTGGCGTAACTCAGGTATGCCCAGCGCCACCGTATAACCAAGTTTGTCGGTGTCGAGCGCTTCTTTGGCCACATTTAACACGTTATCGGGCGCTGGAGTGCCGGGTTGACCAATCTCCATATGCAACACTTTGTGGCCTTGGCTTTCAAGGTCGGCCGCAGCCTGCATCACATCCATCACCACAAAAGCAGCGACATCTGAACGTTGTGAAATAACCATAGTTTTGGGTCCCGTTGAGATAAAGAGTTAACTTCTAAAACGCAGATTCTATCAGGCGCTCAGCCATCAATAAAGCACGCGTATTGCCTCTGCTACTATTTAACGTTATGATTTTTTAATTCAATAAGTTAAGACACTAAACCCGCCATGATTAAAATCGGTCATTATGTGGTAAAACCCGCCCATAACCAGCTAGAGCGTGACGGAAAAATCACCGAACTAGAACCACTGGCCATGGCGATGTTACTACTTTTAGCCGAAGAACCCGGCAGGGTTATCACAGCCGATGAACTCTTTGAAAAACTGTGGCAAGGCAAAGTCGTCACCGACAGTGCATTACACCGGGTTGTTAGGCAACTGCGCATTGCCTTTGACGACAAAGCCGCCTCACCGCAGTACATACGAACCGTGAAAAAAAGTGGTTATGTGCTGATAAGCCCGGTAGAAAAACCTCTCACCAACAAACAATCAAGCCCAGTAAAAGTTTTCTTAGGCCTATCTGTCACCGCGTTAATAGTCGCTTGTTTTTACTGGCTAAGCGCAGCACCGACTAGCTATCGATTGCAAGATGCAAAATTAATCACCAGTATGCCCGGTGTTGAACTCGATCCAACCTTATGGCCACAACAAAACTCGGTGATTTTTACTCATCAACCCCAAGGCGAGTTGTACAACAATATCGTTGTGCGCCCATTAGACGCATCACAATACCGCTATTTAACCGACGATTCGCTTCATTATGCCGACTTGAGCTTATCGCATGATGGCCGCTATTTAGCTTTTGTATTGCGCGGGGTTCATGAGTGCACCATAAAAACGGTTGATTTAACAAAGCCCACATTTGCTCCTGTGGCACTGACAAAATGCCGCTTTGAGGGGAATTATCAATTTGCGTGGTCGGCTGATTCAAGTCAGCTCTACTACAACAATAGAGGCGAACAACACGCCAAACAGCAAATAATGACCATAGACGTTAACACCAAACGGGTTACCAAGGTTTTGGCACTTAGCGGCGACCATAACGACTATTTGCCCACAACAGAACCTACAGGCCCGCGACTCGCTTATTTTCGAATAGCATCTGGTGATGTTCAAATTAGAGTGTTTAATACGCTCACCAACACTGATATTTTACTCAAGCAATGGCAGTCGAGCAATCAGTTAAAAGGGCTAACGTGGTTGAAAGGCAAAGAGGCGTTATTACTTAACACACAAGCGGGCTTGCAGGTTTTAACGCTAGAAGGTCAGCTAACAGCGGTGCAAAACAGCGCAACCGATGCACCGAATATGTTAAGTGTTGACCACAGTGGTAAGCTAATTTACGCCGCAACAACCTACACCACACAGCTTAGCGAATACCAGCTACCAAGTAAGCAAGCACCCGCTATAAAAGAACATTTTGCAGGCCGGCCAATAGCGATGTCGTCTAAAAGTGAGTACGACGGTCATTATGCTACAGACAACCAAACCTTGGTTTTTTTGTCTAACAGAGAAAGCCAAGACTACCGCTTATGGCTGCGCCAAGATGGCCAAACCCGACTGCTTCATGACAAACCCATCGGCGGCTCACCCCGTTGGTCACGCGACAACACTAAGCTGATGTTTTTCACCGATGAACGCCAAATTGCCATAATGGATATCGCCAGCGGAAAAATCAGCCAACCCGGTAGCCCAAGAACTGCCATAACCAAACTGGCGTGGGGTCATAACAACAACCTGATTTACTTTAGCCAACGCATAAACGGCCAACATCAATTATTCAAAATGGACATATCAAACGCACAAGTCACCCAGCTCAGCGAAAATGGTGGTTATGCCATGCAAGCCACAAATAATGGCCGTTTTTTGTATTACAACAAATTCGGGCAAGCGGGATTATGGCGAATGGACTTAAACACGCTTACCGATGAAACGGTACTACCTAACTTTCACCAATTAAACTTTGCCAACTGGCAGGCCTTCGACAACGGCATTTATTATATCCGCGATACCAAAGCCGTTAGAGGCTTATTCTTTTACGATTTTGTCGGTGGCCAGCAGCGACAGTTAATCGACAATAAAGAGTTTATTCGTTTTAGTGTCACTGATGACCAAAGTAAGGTGTTAATCACCGAGAAGAAAACACTTATCGGCGATTTGCATTTAACCAAGTTAGTCCATTAATCGCCATCAAACACCCCATCCAAATCGTGGTCGATACCAATGCGCATGCCAGAATTAGGTGGCACGCACATAAAGCTCAAATGATTGCCCTCAGCAGTCGACAAGCCTTTGAGTTGAGCTAACGTATAACTTTGCGACTTTTTGTCTGATTGGAAAACACCGCTATTGAGCATCACCGCACCACGGCGCTCTGAGTTCCACACCCCTTTAACCACCAAATCGCATTCTGGCAACAGCCCTTGCACCTGCGCCCTTTGGTAAAACAAGTCAACCCGGGCTAACGCCTCGTTTGAACTGCCATTAGATAGGGTTATTTGCTGGCCAACAATTGGTGCTAGCAAGGTGTCAAAAGCAAACATAAATTGCGCCAACTGGCTGCTTTGTTGCGGTGTTTCAAAGGTAAAATCGTCGTTGCTCAGCAAGTCCATCATATTCGCCGAAGCGCCATTTTGGCTAAAACCAAACCCTCTAACTTGCGGTGAATCGGGGCCTTCACGAAAGAAACCCACTTTTTGATAGAGGTTGCGAAAATGCGGCACTTTAAAATCTTGATTGTTGTTGCCAAGCACTGCCACCATGTTGGCAGCGGTTCCATAGCGACCATTTTCGGGTTGTAGAATATGACAAGAATTACAACCCAAATTACTGTTATCAGCGGTATTAAAATCACCAGAGGTCGCCAATTGTGTATATACTCTGTGGCCTTCAGCTAAATCTGGCGTTAATTGATTGCTCAGTGGTCGATTGGGGTTTGGTGGATAGCTCAGTTGAATGGCAAAGTCGGTGAATGCCTGCATTTGTTGATCACTCAGTTGCGATGCTCTGCCAACTAGCCCTTCAAATGCCGAGTTGAATTCTTTAAATGAGGCTTCTTCTTGTGACTCACCATTAACTCGGTTCAGCCCTGTGCGGTCGCCGCGCCAATGTAGCGGCCCATGATTGGCCATTCCGCGCATACTTTGGGTGCCCTTGGGGCCTTTCATTGGATGAAAGCTGGCCTGACGCTGAGTAAAAGGCCCGGTGATAGGTTTAGAAAACGGCACCACAGGATGCGGGTCGTTTTTAACCGGTTCATCTGGGTTACCCAAATCCCATGACAAATGGTCGGTATCAGCAAAAATATGACAGCCACCACACGAAGCCGTGCCATTGCTGGATGTTAAATCAGCATCGTATAAAAACGGCCGACCATTAACGATAGACGCAGGTTCAGGGTTAAACAATTCATAATGATTAACCTCAGTGTGACCTTGCATGTCAATCACCGAAATACCATTGTCAAAACGTGTAAACGCAAAGGCTTGTTGATTGTGCTCGTCTAAAATCACCCCGGTTGGTCCGCCGCCACTCAAAGTAATATTGGTTTGCTGACGTGGGTCAAACTCATCGTTATCGAGTGTATTCACATCATAAACCGTGATTTTGTTAGAACCCATTGCCGCCAAATATAACTGTTTGCCATCAGCAGTAAACGCCATTTCTAAGGGCATAGACACACTTGCGGCTTTGTCGGTTGCGTTGGTGGTCAAACTGGCCGGATTTATGTGCTTGTTTAATTGGCGAACAGCCACTGATTCACCATCAACAATGGATATACGGTTTTGCACAAAATGCTGGCGCACTGTCGATGCTCGTTCGCCAAATCCTTCAAACCGAATATGATTTCGTGAATTGGTATTACTGACAAAAACCTTGCCATTCACTGGATTGACGGCAATGTTAAATAAAGTGGTGCCAACGCCGCTAACACGCGAAGTTTCAACTGGGTCTACCGCTGCTGCATCGATAGTAAACAAGTCATAATCTGGTAAGTTCAACCATGCCCGGTTAAACACGGTGCCTTGCTCGTCTCGCCAACCGCCATCACGAAATTGTAAAATGTGCCCTGTCATTGGCGCTTGTAAGCCTTGAATATTGTCCATTGGCGGCGCTTTACTTGGCGTGGCGACTTGATGAATCGCTGTGGTTTGATTACCCGAATTAAATATAGCCGCATACACTTTGGTGCCATCAACACTGGTTGCCAGTGCCCTTGGTGTGTCGCCAAACAAAGTGATGATTTTCAGCGGCGTGCCGCCCATATTCCCACCCACGTTTTGGCTGTCGAATACCCAAACGTCTGCCCTACCAATGCTCGGGGTTGTGGGGTTGGCATCAACTAAAGAGTTTTGACCACGGTGTGCGGTGGTAATAAAAGCCCGGTGACGGTTTTGCCCTGCAAAAACAATATCTCGTGGTTCGTCGCCCACCAGCAAAGTTTTTACCACGCGCGCGGGCGACAACGACACATCAATAATACTGACGCTGTCAGACAAATGATTGACCACCCAAACCTCGTTGCCATGCACAGCCACCGCAACTGGTTCCATACCCACTGCAATTGAGTCTTGATGAGTCAATAACCCTTTGCCAACGCTAAACACTTCAAGCGCATTGTTTGGTGTATTGACGGCATACAAAGTATCGCCACCCACACTCAGCGCCAATGGCCGAACATGACCAGACTCAAACGCCATAAAAGACGGCAAATTGGCTGGTGTTGCCGCCAAAGTTGGCGGTGCTGGCAAGTTTGTAGTTCGAGCTATTGATAGCGTATTGCTGCTATTAGAGGGGCCGCTAGGTGATGGCGTTGCACTTGTATTACTACCACCTCCACCGCAGCCCTGAAGTAAATACAGCAATAAAAACAAGCTTGAAAAGCGTAATAGAATCATCAGTTCACCTTTTTATTAAATAACCAAAATGTCACTTATTTGGTTATACGCTTTAACAACAACGCATGCGCGAAAAATCCGTTCGATTTAGATGATGTTTACCTGATGTTGTTTGTTATCAGTGGGTTATGGTTTTTCGGTGGGTTTTGACGGAGCAATCATAGTGCCTCTAATTCCGTGCTAATTGCTACCCATACATTTATTGATTTGTTTCAGTATTTTAAATTCGGCGGGTAATGACGATGCCAGAACGTTAATTGCAGGCAAAAAAAAACACTCGCTAAGAGTGTTTTTTGCAGTTCAATTCGGCGTAGACCATTTAACAGGAAAACCTGTCAGGGATGTGTGACCCGTCAGTCACCCACGAATACCCTGTTTTAATTTCAGCTTGGGTTCGTCTTGTGCGTGTCATCACCAGCGGCTGAGCGCGATGCACGATTCTCTTACGAAAAACTGCCTGACCATGGTAATACTTAAGGCTTTGCAAAGCAAGAGAGTCGTAAAAGTTGACTTGCTCAATTTGTTTCAATGGCCAGTAAATATGTTAGTGTTACAGCCTAACAACTCATCTTAACGTTCCTTCAAGAGCACATCAATGCCAGAATTCAAACGAATAGCATCGACTAATAAAAAGTCTGGTCAACATGATTATTGGGCTGTTGATAACCAGATTGATTGGGCATACATTAGGGCACCACTTGCCCAAAGGTTAAAAATCCCCGAGAACACACCAATTCGATTACATGTTGGCAATGAACGAACCTTTGGCGCAAATCACATCTACAAAAAGCACAGAAGAAAAGAAATACAGGACTTACTCAGAAAAAAATACGCCAGCGCTGACTATATTCACATATGTAATGTACAAGCCTATGCCCCAGCTTTCCTTTGGCTAAAACTAAACAGTTCAGGCACTGCTTACACAACAGAAGATGACAACAAAACCAAAATTTACTTGTCATTGACCCCTTCAAGTTTATTGGTTCTAACTTTACACGATAGCGACAGAGAAATTTACTATTCAGTCACTACACTCTATATGATGAGCAGCAATAGAGGTGTTGATGGGCAGAGAATTGGCCGATATCGCGGGGATTGGGTCAACAACAAAACGAGTTAAAGTATGATATTAATCAAAGGAGCGGTTACGAAATGTCCAGCTCGCGATATTGGCCAAAGACCAATCATAAAACCTCTAATCATGACAGCATACCCAAGAAAGATTTCATCTCTCATCGGAGCCGCCGCTCGTTCCTACAACAATCCGTTCCCCCTGCAACCAAACCTTATTCAACATCAACCGGTTAGGGTCTAACTTCACGCTAACTGGCAACTGTTCAACCACCAAGCGAACCTTGTTTTCACCGCTTTTAACTTCAACCTTTTGAACAATACTTCCGTGTTCAAACATCACTTCAATCTCAAGATTTAGGCGGCTATCAATCAATACATCTTCACCAGTGGGCGCCGCTCTAAATTCGCTAAATTTTATCGCCAATTCAACCTCATAGCGGCCATCATCAAGCAATTTATACTCAGCGCTAGTCAAACGATTTTCAACAGTAATGATGTCTTTAAACCAATGGTCGATTAAGCCCTTATGCTCGGGTGCTTCTTGATACAGTAAAGTTACTAAATCTAGCGATGTTGGTGGCGTATTCGGATACGCAAACTGTTCTACCAACTGCTTCAATGCTCGGTTAATTCTGGCCTCGCCTATTTGATGTTGTAGTGCATACATCGCCACAGCACCTTTTGAATACAATAGATATTGCTGGTCTGTTTGTGCTCTATATAACGGCAGTTCTTCATTTCTTTCGCGGGCGCGGCCTCTAAAATAGCGGCCCATTTCGTATTCGATAAAGTTCAGCGCCACTTGTTCGCCATAAACCTTTTTCATGATCATCGATTCGCTGTAACGGGCTAAGGTTTCGGTCAGGATATTCGCACCTTGGTCGGCCTTTGCCGGAGCCAATTTATGCGCCCACCATTGGTGCGCCGCTTCGTGTGCCCCTCGGCGATAGACTTGGTCAAGCGCTTCGCCGTTTTGCAGGTCATCATCTCGAAGGTCATAAGTAAAACCAGCATGTTCACTAATTAAGGTCATGCTCGGCACCGCAAGGCCAGTGAAACGGGTGTAAGCGGCGGTTTCGACTTGCTTGAATTGTTTATGCGGATATGGCCCAAACTGCGACACCTGATATGCCAGCGAGTCTGCAATGGCGCTCAGCATACGCGGCACGTTAACCCCGTGTGCGCGGTGGTAATACACCGCAATATCAATGCCTTGCGCCTTACTCTTGGCAATTTCATATTCCGCCGACAAATACACCTGCTCGTTACGAATGGGCGCATCGGTTTTATAATGAAAATACGCCCGCTCACCTTCAACCCACTGACGCTGTAGTGTGCCATTGGCGATGGCGGTTTGCTCAGCAGTTGTCGATACAATCGACTCGAACTCAACAAACGGGCGAGTCGTTTCTAACTTATTTTTCAGCGATTGTTCAAGCGTTTGTGGTAATTCTTGAGCAGACAAACCATGAGCTTTACGGCGTTTATCATTACCCAGTTCCATTTGTTTGATATAACCAATCACCGGGAAACGGTTGCCCGCATACAACATAGTGGCGTTGTCGGTGACCAATTCTGAACTGCTAAACTGGCCAAAACCTGATTGTTGTTGCTGTAATTTGAAAGTGAGTTGCACCGTTTTACCCGGCGCTAAAGGCTGTTTAAATTTAACGTGATAAACACCAAATTCGGCGTGAGCTTCAAGCTCACTGCCCGGTACGGTTAGCTCTAACACATTAATGTCTTTATCGAGGCTCACCAAAAATTCATTCACAGCAACGTTTTGACGGTTAATCAGTGAATATTGGCCAGTCACTTCATAACGCCTTTGTTTGGGGTATAACGCCACATCGGTTTTTACGCGTTGAATCTGTGGTTGTGGTACGCTCAAAAAGCGTTTGAATTGCTGTTCATAATCTACTCGCCACAGCTCAGCCTCTTCACTGGTAAAGTAGTTGGCGACAACATTGGTTTGATAAAAAATGTAGCTGCCAGTACTAACAAACCCTATCAAGCAAGCTGCGCCAATTGCCATGCCCATTTTGCCAATTTGCGGTTTGATTTGACTAAGGCGTGTGCGTAACGAAATGTCTGCCCCGCGCCGCCACAGACCAAAACCCACCAGCGCCATCAATACTGATAAAAAGCCCCAGTAAAACATGTAAGTCGCGAACGTATGGCTGATATGGGCATAACCGTTCATGTCTGAATAGCGAAAGTCGCCTGCCGAGGCAAAGTGCCATAGGCCATGTTCAAAGCCGATTCGGCCACTCAAATTGGTGCTAAATAATAGCAATAACACTGCACTAACAACCATGCCAATGGCTTTGTTTGGTGCGAGCACTTGCACGAACAAGCACAACATTATGCTCATCAATAATGGCAAACCGCCGTAATAATATAGCGACAGGTATAGGCTAGGTTCAAATTGGTAGTAACCCACGCTTATTTGTACAACAACACCAATCAATACTGCAATGGTGATTAAAAACAAGGGGATAAGCGCCAAAGATAAAAACTTGGAGACAAAAAACACCATGCTACGAGCAGGACTAGCATCAGTAAAAGCACTCATTTGCAGGTTTTTCTCACGCCACACCATGTCGGCGCAGTAAAACGCTAAAACAAACAAGCTAAACCGTGGTAATAAGTCGTATTGAAACCTTTCGAGCACCCGCGAAGTCGTCGGGTAACGAGGTGAGTCAAAATCGTGGATAAATGTTAATGGCACAATTTCGCCTGCCAGTAATATGCTCCACAAAATCACTACCCCCCAAAATACGTAGCTCTTAAGCAAATACGACACTTCAAGCCGTATACAAGATGACAAAACAGACCATTGGTCGGCCAAGTTGATAGTCGGTGTTTTGATGGGCAATGTTGAAGTTGTATTGCCAAACGTCATTGCCTTAACTTCGCTTCCCTTAGGCTTTTTACCTGACGTTTTGTGATTTAAATCGAGCTTAAAGCGGGCATAAACACCCAACATAATGACCAGTGTTACGCCAATCCAAATGGCACGGTTTAGCAACACGCTGCCACTCAGTGGCACCACTTGGCTGTTACGCTCAAGAGGCGTCCAAAATTCGGTTTGCACTTCAAAAGCACTTAAACCGAATGGGTCAATCAGCGCCGCTAACAGTTTTGTTTGTGGTTCGGCTGGCATTGCATCGCCAAACAATGGCGAGCCGACATATATTGACGTGATAAAATAAACCACATAAATCATTAAACCCGATAAGTAAGTGGCCAAAACATTACGGCTAAAACACGCAGTGGCAAAGCTGATGGCCGCGCACAACATGATGCTTGGCAAGATAAACACCAACAACACCCAACCATAATGCCAAGGCGTATTTTGCACAAAATTACCGTCGATGCCCCCGGGGATATAAGTGCGTAACATCATAGTCACGGCCGCCATACCAAGGCATAAAACGCCGATGATAACGATGCCAAGGTAACGAGTGATAATATATTTGCCTGCCGTGAGTTGGCTGGCATAAACCATTTCTGCCGAGCGATTAACTTCATCACGCAGCACCCCATTGGCGGCCAAAACACCAGTAAGAATGGGTGTCATCAATCCTAAAAATAAGTAAACCGAGGTGATTAAATGCGGTGAATTGACGTTTAACTTACCTGCCAGCCCCATTTGCCCTGTCATGAAAAAGCCGAAAAAGCCAAAGGCAAAAAGGCCCATAAAAAACGCGTATTGGCGAGTATGAAATCGCAACTCAAACTGCAATAAACTTCCTAACATAATGCGCTCCTTTTTACTTATTCTGCTGGTTTTGCTGTTGTAATAACACCGAAAAATACACGTCTTCTAAATCTGGCAATACCGCCTCAAAACCTACATCTGGGCAGCTGTCGGCAAGCACGTGAATGCAGCGCTGGCCAGCACTGAGACGAATGGAGATCACGTTAAATTGCTCACGACATACAGCTTCCTCTTCTGGACCAATGGTTTTGCGCCACACGGTGCCGTTGAGCTGTTCGATTAATGACTCGGGTTTGCCTTGCGACAGTATTTTTCCTCCTGCCAAAATAGCCATGTTAGGACAAAGTTCTCGCACGTCTTCGACAATGTGGGTCGACAAAATAACCACCCTGTCTTGCCCCAGTTGACTAAGCAGTTGATGAAATCGATTGCGCTCACCGGGGTCGAGCCCTGCGGTTGGTTCGTCTACTATGATGAGCTTTGGGTCGCCAAGCAGCGCCTGAGCAATACCAAAGCGTTGGCGCATACCGCCCGAAAACGTGCTCACTGCTTTTTTTCGGGCATCATATAAATTGGTTTGTTCAAGCAACACCGACACCTGTTCACGCCGCTCAGCTTTGTTGGTTATGCCCTTAAGCACCGCAAAATGTTCAAGTAAATCAAAAGCCCCTATGCGAGGGTAAACACCAAACTCTTGAGGTAAATAACCCAGTTGCGCCCTTAATTGCTGAGGGTTGTCGAGCACATTACAGCCGTTAAAAACAATGCTGCCGGTGTCAGCGCCTTGTAAACTGGCAAGCGTACGCATCAAGCTAGACTTACCGGCACCGTTGGGGCCAAGTAAACCAAACAGCCCACAATCAATAGTTAAATTAACACCATTGAGCGCCTGAACACCGTTACTGTAGGTTTTACTGAGTTCTTTGATTGTTAACATTTTAAGACTCCTGAGCAGTGCTGGTTTTTGATGGGAAAGGGCTGTTTTGCTGACAGAGGACTTTACGCGGTATGTTTAATAGATGAAATTGATGAATGACGAAAGTCGGTTTTATGATGACCAAAGGCGGGTTTTATGGCTGCGGATACCACAATATTCGTTCAAACCTCACCCGGAGGATGGGGCGAGGTACGAGTCGTCGTTAGCGCTCGCGCGTAACCCATCGGTTATTTTCCGTTAACCGCCAAACCTTGGTGGTATGAATAACGGTCATCCATTGTTTGGTGGTGGGCTGATGTAACCGATGGGTTACGGCTCGATTCTCGCCTAACCCATCCTCCAGGGTGAGATAATTTTAATCCTTTGCAACGGCCCCATGATTGTCCATATTTACCCAAAAAAAAAATCCAAATCAATCTAAAGGCACATGAATAACCTGTTGTGAATCGGTAACCCAGGTACCAGTCGCACCATCAACACGCAACACGTCATAGGTAATATCGCCTGCGATATCGCCATTGTCATCCCAGTCAATAGCGCCATAACCACCTGAATAATTGATGTTTTGTGCGCTTCGTACCAGTTGTAACCCTTGGGCCAAATTGCTTGGGCCTACCATCTGCCCCGGTGGATTCATCACCGCTCTTAAGCTGTCTCGGATCATTTCACCTGTGGGATTATTGCTGTTATTGACCAAACCCGCGCGTTCAATCGCAAGTGCTGTTATCAATACAAAATCGTAACCATTGACGGTGAACCCTTCGGGCGGCGTGCCAAACTGTTGCTCAAAGCTGTCGGCAAAATACATCATCTGCGGGTTGTCGGCCAAACCGAATCCCGGAG
>CALKGI010000110.1 GCA_938085045.1 uncultured Alteromonadaceae bacterium | reverse complement strand
TTATATAAGGTTTTATCGCTCAAATGGGGCAGCGATAAAAATGCCTCTGCGGTTTGCTGTGGTTTATTAAGATAACCATTGGCCAATCGGGTGCCGCCCAAATACAGCTCACCAACCATGCCTTGTGGTACGAGTTGATGTTGTTCATCAAGCACCAAACAGGTTGCGCCGCCAATGCATCGACCGATAGGAAACAAGTGATCTGATGGGGCTTCAATGGGATAAAAAGTAGTAAAAGTGGTATTCTCTGTCGGCCCATAGGCATGTAATAGTAACTTGGGTTTACCGTGTTTGACGATTCGGTTTACCGCTTGAATATCGGGTTTTTCACCACCAAACATCATCACCCGCAAAGGGGCAAAACAATTGGGTTTTATGGTCGACACCTGATTGACCACCGCTGTAGTGACAAACATAATATCGGCTTTATATTGACGAAGTATTTTGGCAAATTGATGCGGGTCGATATAGCTGTCTTTATGAACCAATAACAAGCTGGCACCGTTTGATAAACAAGTCCAAATTTCGTAAGCCGACGCATCAAAGGCGAAATTGGCCACATTCACCACAACTTCGCCGGGGTTTACCTCAAAAAAATCATCCATATAAGTCAGTTGTAAAAAATGACCGTGAGTTAGCTCAACGCCTTTGGGTTTGCCTGTGGAGCCTGAGGTATAAACGTAATAACCCACCTGACTATTGGGTATGTTTTGGATAGGGTGGGGCGAATCATCTAATTGACTTACTTGTTGTTGCAACTGTTTGTCATCGATATTAATGGTGTTGCCAAAGCTCAGTTGGCCTGACAATTGATGTTCGCTAAGCAACAACCCAACGGCAGCGTCTTCTAATATATATTCGACCCGACCAACAGCATAACCGGTATCAATAGGTACATATGCTGCCCCGCAACGCACCACAGCCAATAAAACAACCACCTGAGTAATACTGCGATGGGTATATATGCCTGTTACGGCGCCGGTTTTGCAACCGTGCTTTTGCAAATATCTGGCCCATTGATTGACTAGGCAGTCGAGTTGGGCGTAACTAATTTGTTCACCATTTTGCGAATCAATAATTGCTGTGTTGCCCGGATGAGATTTAACTTGTTGGTCAAACAACTGCAAAATACCGCCGCTTTGTGGATAATTATCATACGGGGCAAGGTGTTTGTGTGTTTCAATTTGCTGATTTGATAACAGCGGTAATAGGCCGCATTGCGCTTGTGGGTTGGCTACGATGCTTTTGAGTAATTGTTTGTAACTACGGCATAACCCTTCAATGCTAGCTTGTTCAAATAACGAGGTGGCAAAGTTGCAATTAATCGACAGCGTTTGGTCTTGAATAGCGGTGACAAAATTCAATTCAAATTTAGTACTTTGATCTTCACTGTGCAGTGCGCCTACGGTAACACCGGGTAAGGTATGGGCTTCACTTTGGTCGCTTTGACCACTTTGCAGCGCAAACATGATTTGAAATAACGGACTGTAAGCGGTGCTGCGCACGGGTTGTAGTTTTTCGACCAAGGTTTCAAACGGTACATCCTGATGGGTAAACGCATCTAAGATCACTTGTTTATTTTTAGCCAGCAATTGGTTAAACGGCAACGCCAAATCGATTTGACTGCGTAACACCAAAGTATTAACAAAAAAGCCGATGAGCGGCTCAACACTAGGATGCGAACGGCCCGCAATTGGCATGCCCAGCACCACATCGTTTTTACGACTGTAACGACTAATCAGTAATGCAAATGCGGTTTCGAGCAACATAAACAAGGTAACGCCTTGGGCGCTGGCCAATTGTTCAAGTTGTTGTAAATGCTCGCTACCCAACAAGGTAGTCACTAAACCCCCCTGATAGTCGGTGTTGACCGGGCGGCTAAAATCTAAGGGCAACTCATGAACATTGGGTAAGTCAGCCAATTGCTGTTGCCAATAATCAAGCTGTTGTTCAAAGGCTTCGCCAGAGAGTTTTTGCCTTTGCCAATGGGCAAAGTCTACGTACTGTATTGGCAAAGGGTTGAGGCTGGCCAGTGCTGCGTTTTGACTTAATCCTTCAACGCTCATGGCACGATATAATTGCACAAATTCAGCGGTTAATACCCCAGATGACCAACCATCTGAGGCGATATGGTGCATATTGGTGAGCAAGCCATGACGTTGCTGGCCGTTTTGTGCGGGTAACTTAATTAACGCCACCCTCAACATCAAATCGGTGGCCAAATAAAAAGGTTTGCTTGCATGTTGTTGAACGATTTGGTGAAGCTGTTGCTCGGCTTGGTCAAATTCAAGTAAAGATAGGTCGTGGTGCTCAATTGGCAGCTTATCTATTGGCTTAATGGTGACGTTAGATTGACCATTAATATTGACGTAATTGCAGCGAAAAATTTCATGACGGCGTAAAAGTGAATCAAAACAAGCACCAACAATATCGGTATCAAGCGTGCCCGTTAATAACAGGCCATTGCCAATATTGTACATGGCGTTACCGGGGTTTAGCTGGTCGATTAACCACAAGCGGGCTTGCGCAAAAGACAACAGATAATGCTCAGCATCGCGACTTATAGAGGGGATTTGTTCGGTTGTCGGTTCTGCGACATGATTGTCTTTGGATAAAAATGCAATCAACTCATCTTTGTTACCTTTGATAAGTTTGATCATTGGTGGGGTCATGGCTTGCTTTGAAGATTTGGTTTTTAATTTTCCATCTTGGGCGTAGGGGTAAATACCACCAGCATTAAGCTGCTTAACTACTTGAGAAATATTCATCAACTGTTCAACTCCTTATTTATTATTTTTGCACCGCCCCATCACCTCTAACGGGGTCGTCGAGCTGGCGTATGTTAGCATTTGTTTTATGCAAATCGTAGCAAAACTATCCACAATAAGTTTATAACTATATGATTTTCGGTATTATTCCCCAACGGGGGTAAGTTGATTTTGTGGAATTTTGAGCGCTTAAATTTCGTCTCATAATTCCTTGATTTGGTTTGCTAATCGGTGCGTTTTGATTGGACATAGATGTTACAAAATGTTTGGTAGAACACTCGCTGTTTTGCTATTCGTTACCTATATGGCTATATATTCATTTTTAGTAAATAGTTACCTACTTTAAATGTAAAAGTTGTAAGAAAAGTGATAAATTTCACTCGGCACTTGGCTATTTTGGGTTTTTACTGGATAATTAAAACCTGCCTTGGGGCATAGGGAACGTTGTTTTTATATTGGGTGTTATAGTTTGGTTTAACTTTCGAAAAGACAGGCTACAAACGAAAGTTGAACAGTTTTTAACGGGTAAATATAATGAATAATAATAAACAGCAACAGACCCAAGATTTAATCCATCGCGAGTTTGAGTATTACGCCAATCAACGGCCTGATGCGATAGCGATTAAGTATTGTCAGCAACAATTGAGCTATGCGCAACTTAACGGTCAAGCCAATCATTTAGCGCAGTTACTCATTAAACGCGGCTGTCAGCCCGGCGATACTGTTGCACTGATGATGGACCGTTCACCGAAAATGATTGCCACTATTTTGGCTATCCTCAAAGTAGGCTGTGCCTATTTACCCCTAGATGCGGCCAATCCATTACAACGTAATCTCTTATGCCTAGACGAAGCAAACGTCAGCGTGATCATCGCCGACAATGATTGTGAAGAATTACAACACCCAGAACGGTTTATTATTGACGCCAACGAGGCCGATTTATGGACCAGTTTTGACGCCCCAAATATCTCGTTAGCAGGCGCCACCGAAGACAAGTGTTATGTCATGTACACCTCGGGTTCTACAGGTAAGCCTAAAGGGGTTGTTATTGCGCATCGCAGTGTGATTCGATTGGTTAAACACACCAACTATGTAGACATCAAACCCACTGACAGTATTTTACAGTTTGCTCCTTTATCTTTTGATGCGTCTACTTTTGAAATCTGGGGTGCCTTATTAAATGGTGCCACATTGGTGATATATAGCGGCGGGGGTCTTGACCCCAATTTATTTGCCCGAGAAGTCAAAGACAATCAAATCACCGTAATGTGGTTAACTGCGGCGCTTTTTCACATGATGGCGACCCGTTATGTAGAAGTCTTTAGCACAGTGAAAACATTACTGGCAGGGGGAGATGTTTTGTCTCCTAAACTGATTAATGCCGTGTTAGATGCGCATCCGCAGATCACGGTGATCAACGGATATGGCCCCACCGAGAATACCACTTTTACTTGTTGCCACCGAATGAATAACACCAATCGTCCTGATGGCACAGTACCCATTGGCATCGCAATTGAAGGCACTGCTGTTCATATTTTAGATGAACACCAGCAGCCCGTTAAGTCAGGCGAAGAAGGTGAATTATATACCTCGGGTTTGGGTGTCGCTTTGGGTTATATGGATTCGGCGCAGCAGGGCAATTTTTTTCATAACCCACAAATAGCACCGGGGTTAATTTACCGCACAGGCGACTTGGTT
The DNA here is from genome assembly GCA_938085045.1 of uncultured Alteromonadaceae bacterium. GTDB lineage: Bacteria > Pseudomonadota > Gammaproteobacteria > Enterobacterales > Alteromonadaceae > JABSOG01. The sequence continues at coordinate 1,631 of CALKGI010000110.1, read as the reverse complement.
GCCCAAAATGAACATCAAGCGCTCGAATTTAGGGGACGTATTGATAACCTAGTTAAAGTTCGCGGTTTTCGGGTATCGTTAGAAGAAGTACAAAGCAATATTCTTAAACTCGACAAAATTAACCAAGCCTTGGTTGTTTTGCATAAGTTTGAAGGGGGCGACCAACAATTGGTTACCTATTTAAACCTTCAAGCGGATCATGGATTAACCGCCATGGACATTAAAAAGTTGCTTGCCAAGCGAATACCTAAATACATGATCCCAGATTTAATTCATTTGGATAAGGAACTTCCAATTAACAAAAATGGAAAAATAGACAAAAAGCACGCATCGATTGTTGCATTTACTGATGCAGTCCATGCCGAGCAAAATACAAAAAATACACTCCACCAAGAACTTCCTCTACACAAAGGTTAATTTTATGTCTAATAAAAATATACGCGAGACCATCACTGATATCTTCAACGAAAAGCCGATTTTAGCGAACATTGCACCAGATCAAGACTTTTTCGACGTCGGTGCGTCCTCGCTCACGGTTGTTGACCTACAAATTCAAATTGAAAAAGCACTGGGTATTGAAGTTGATACCAGCAAATTAATGACCGATCCGACGATTGATGGTTGGGTTGCGGCATATACCGCTAAACAGGCGTGATCTAATTGTAAATTAGCTTACACACATTCACTGTTATCTATTGAATTGAGAAAAATTATGAGTAAAGACTTTGCTTTAACCGAACAACAATTAATTGATTTTCGTAAAAATGGTTACGCCGGTCCATTCGACCTTTACGAAAAAGACGCCATCATTGCCAAATACAAACGTATTCGCGCTGACTTATTCGACCGCTCACACGCAGCTTACGAGCTTGATAACAAGAGTGTTATCGCCGGTTATGACCGCCACTTAGACGTTAATGATTTAACTGATCACGTGATGAAAAGACAGATCGTTGACAAAATTGAAAGTATTTTAGGTCCTGACTTAATCATGTGGCGTTCAGAGCTTTTCCCTAAATACCCGGGTGACGAAGGAACTGATTGGCATCAAGCCGATACATTTGCTCACGCCTCTGGTGCACCACAAGTGATTTGGCCTGATTCTGATTTTGGTGGTGCGGTGACAGTATGGACTGCACTGACTGACGTGACTGAAGAAAACGGTTGTTTACGTTTTATTCCGGGCACACATGAAGAAATGGTTTATGACGAAACCAAAGAAATGAAATACGACCCAGATGCCGTTAACACCCAAGAAAAAGATGGTGTTAAGCGTGGTTTCTTTGGTTATGACTACCGCAACTTGCAAAAAGATCCAAACTTCAAAGCAGACGAATCTAAAGCGGTTTCACTGACGATGAAAGCGGGTCAGTTTGTTATTTTCTGGTCAACGTTGATGCATTCATCACTGCCTAACATAACAGAGAATATTACTCGCATGGCGATTACTGCGCGTTACGTACCATCACCAGTACAAATCTACCCGGGTGTAGATACTGTTGAAGAGTACGGCAGCATCATGACATTGTGTAACTATGGTGTTGTTGTCGTTAATGGTGATAACTCTTATGACCATAACCGCGTTGTTACTGAGAATCGTCGTGGCAAGAAATTCGAAGCAAGTAGCTAGT
>CALKGI010000109.1 GCA_938085045.1 uncultured Alteromonadaceae bacterium | reverse complement strand
GTCTAACATCAGGGCCAAGATTCTGTGCCTGTTTATTTTACCTCTTTCACACAAAAACGACGATTAAACACTCAAAAACACCGATATCACAAAAATATATGGAAGATATAAGGTTTTTATCAGGATAAAACCTGACTGGTCGAACAAGATAGCTGAGTCATTATCGAACAAGCGTTTAATCATTTGTTTTAAATAGCAGCGATTAAATTGACCTAAAAGTCAGCTTGGTGATGGCAAAACAAACTAAAAATACTAATAAATAGGTAAAAATGAGAATGAAAAACGTAAAAAATAAACAGCAGTATAAAAGTATCTTATGTGTAGCAGTGTTATCTGCTTTGGCTATGTCGGTGCCGGTAGGGGCTGCAAGCTTATTTGGTCAATCGACTGATGATATTGTGCTAACGGCACCACAAACACGTGGCGTTATGCTGCAAATGGGACAGTCGGCTACAGCATTAAGCGGCAAACTGGCCAGTGGTTTTACCCTGACCAACAACTCAACAAGCTCAATTGACTTAGTTGAAACCCAGCAAGTTATCGCCGCTAAGGTGGCCAGTGCTAAAGCGCTACACATTAATTTTGGTGACTTTTATGGCAACGAAACACGCCTAAACAGCTACGTAAATGAAGCCATGAAACAGCGTAAGTTGATGGTTTTTGAAAACACCAAATTGTCAAAAGACACCCATTTAGACGCACTACCTTTCATGGTTGAAGGTGATGTTGTGTTGTTTCAACCCAGCTTGAGCAGTCAAGGTGATAAAATTGCGGTTTATGGCGGTGGCACGGTAACATCAACAATGACTGGCCTTGAACATATGTCAGGCAAAGCAGATAGACCGTCTGTATTAAAGCCGCTCGAAAACCTTTCGGCAGTGGCAGACGAAGGTGAAAGCATCACGGTTGCTGACGTTAAACTGGCTGACTTGCAAGGCGAGCAACTGCAAAATGCATTGAAGACTGTTAGCAAGCAAATCGACGCAATGATTAATGAAGAGTTCAACTTATTACAAGAACAAAACCAGGAGACTGTTGCCTCGGCATCAGGTGGCAGTACGGGTTATAACTGCCCAAGCACAGCAAAAACAGAACGTTTGTGTTGGGCGGGGTTGGTGACAAATTCGGCTTATAACCATTTAAGCGGCGACGCCGAGATCAGTATTTTGAGTCATTTTTCTGTCGGTCAATATCGCACAGACCAAGCAACCACTGTTTTCATCAGTCCTAACGGCAGTGCCAATCCGGTAATGCATGTTGATACTAACAGCAAACGCGCGTTTTACCTCAAATCACTGAAAAGCACCATCACCCCAAGTTCTTTGGATGGCATGGCCCTTTGGTCAAGATCTCCGGGCAATGCCAATAACGTCACTACAGTAACCTCTACAACTGGTATGAGTTATGGCGTTTCAGGCGGTGTTGACACTGCTGGACCATCAATGGGTGGTAGCATTTCTTACAGCACTTCAAATGCGGTTGCAACCCAGGTTAGTGACTGGAAAACCACTACCAGCACCAACGGTAGTAATGCTGTATGGGATTTCTCGCTGAGCAAATACACCAGCATCAGTGATTGGGTTGATTCAGGTGCATTTAGAAATTCTAAACTGCGCGCTGTGCCAGATATTTCAAAGTACAGTTTGCAATACACGGCTGAAGGCGTTTGGGTTGGCGATAAGAACAGGACTGGATATTTTAGTGCCAGTATTCAAAATATCGTCAAATCTGAGCAAATCTACTTCACCACTAATAACTGGTTTCAGTGGGCAGCATCAACCACAGGTTGGACATATACTCGTAACCCGGGTAGCGTTAACTTCAACAATGGCTGGTTAAAAGACCTGTAAAGCCTGTTTAATGTCAATGTTGATTATTTGACATAAACGACAACAACCTAGGCGACACTTTAGTGTCGCTTTTTGCATGGTAGGCGGGAGATTAATTCGAAATGTCGGACCACCCACATTTTTTTGTCAAACTTATGACAACCTTTTGATAAAGCAAACAAAAAGCGGGGATAAATCACCCGCCTACGAAAATACATAAGTGTTGTGAGCGAAATTTATCCATACCTATCCCAAAATATAAATTGACTCCCTTGCCTAAAATCTCTAAAGTTCACGTCATTATAAACAGGTGTCCAGACATCGAAACGCTAGTCTGGAATTAAACGGGAAGTTTGGTGTAAAACCAACGCTGCCCCCGCAACGGTAATTGACAAAACAGCGTCAAGAGCCCGATACCGGCCTGTTACTTCATTAATCTGTGTTGCGGTGGGCAGCGTTGAGTATCACAAGCTGTTGTGCCTGCCTTGATATTCTGCTTTTGCCCACCTTATATAAGACTGCTTGTTTAGGTGCGATTATGTTATTTCGATTATCTACTGTTGTTATTGGCTGTTCGCTGATACTTCCCTTATCTGTTTGGGCAGACGAGTCTGCGCCTTTACCGACAAAAAGTGAGGTTGAAGTCATTGAAGTGGTGGGCGATAACAACTACCAATCGCTTAACTATCAAGTGTTGCATCGCGATGATTTTGTTAATACTTCGCAAACCCTGTCTGATGTACTCAAATCTATCAACGGTATTCAAATTAGGCAGATAAGTGGTGTGGGCAATCCGGCCTCGGTTTCTATTCGTGGCTCTACCAGCAAACAAGTGCAACTGTATATAGATGGACAACTGGTAAACGACAGCCAGTTTGGCGGGTTTGATTTAAACCAAATTCCCACTGAACAAATACAAAGCATTGAGGTTAGTAAGAATCAGGCGCTTGGCACCGGCGCCACCCCTATTGGTGGGGTTATTCGCATCAATACCTATAATCCTAAAGAAAATACACTGCGCTTAAGTGCTGGGGTTGGTTCTTTTGGTTTTGGTGAATTAAACCTGATTAATAATCATGTGTTTGAACACAACAACCTATCTTTAGGTGCTTCGCGGATTCAAAGCGACAATGACTTTGAGTTTTTGGTTCCGCAAGATTTTGATAACCCGCAAGAGTCGGCCATGCAGCCACTGCGCAATAATGGATTTGAAAAAAATACGGTATTTATTAATAACGAAGCGCAGTTTGGTCAGCATCAAGTTCGATTGAATGTGCAATATTCTGACCAACAAAAAGCCATTGCTAACTATCAAAACAACTCACCCAATAACCGCACCCGGCTAGAAAGTGACACCATTCGTTATGGTTATCAGCACAATTGGCAAAGTGGTATTGACTGGATGGAACAGCTGGAGTTTGAGTTTTACCGACAAGATAAAAGCGAACAGTTTTTTGATGAATCGGGCGGACCCCTTGACCGCTATAGCGATTACGACAGCGATAAACAAAGCTTTAGCATTAAGCCTTATTTGACTTTACAAACGCTGAAAGTCACCCCTTTTATTGAATATAACCGCCAGCGATTTAATTCAAAAACGACCATAAATGGTGAGCCAAACCAGTGCAATGGCATAGGGGCGTGTGACGTAGCGGCAGAACAAAAACAACTGACCTATGGTTCGCGCTTTGATTGGCAACCCGAGCCGTTGGGGGTTAGTTCTTATTTGCTGTTCAGCAAACAAGATGAGAAAAACAGCAATGCACCAGTTGATCGTCCTAATGTATCTGTACGTAAATCAGATAAAAACTACAGTACTCGCGAGCTAGGGTTTAACTATAAAGATAATGTTTTTAATGCACAAATAAGTTACAGCGATGGGGTTAGAACACCGACTATGTTTGAACTGTTTGGCGACCGAGGGTTGTTCAAGGGCAATGACGATTTACTGCCTGAGGAAGCAAAAACGGTATCGTTTGGGGTAGGGGTTAAAACCTCAGATTATTCAGTTTCAACATCGGTTTATCACCGCCTATTAGATAACTCTATTGTCGCAATTTTTAGCTCTGCCGGTATTGGCCGTTACAGTAATGTCAGCAGTGTTGAATTGATGGGGTTGGAATTGCAGGGCCAATATCAATTTACCCCAGATTTATCGCTAGTGCTTCAGGCTAATGTGATCAGCAGCAATACCGACTCGCAGTTTGTTTCTTTTGACGACAAAAAGCTGCCCGGTGTTTATCACCAACAATATAGCGCTGCGGTGCAATATCGATTTAATCCCAGCTGGTCGATAAATGTAAAAACCAGCAGCGACCGAGAGCTGTACTTTAACCGTGCCAACCTATTTCAAAGCAACAATAATATCGGCAACGGCAACCCAGCCAACCGGGTATTAACCGACATTTATTTAAACTGGAAGCATTCAGTCTTTAACGCCAGTTTGAGTTTTAACAACGTATTTGATGAAGATTATCAAGACCTTGCTAACCGCCCAGCACAGGGCAGCAGCATTCAACTTAAAATTTCTATAGAGGATTTGTAAATATGAACACCCAGTTCAAAAAGACGCTATTGGCGTTTAGTTTAATCGCCGGTACTACCTTGCTCTCAGGCTGTGGCGGCTCAAGCAGTATCGTCAAAGCCATCGTCGAAGCCGTTAATACCCCGCCAGTTATTACTGGTGACGCCAGCCCAACAGTGCCTGAGAATCAAACCGAAGTGGGCACGTACACTGCTGTGGATATTCAAGGCGATAACTTTACTTTTGGTCTTGATGGTGCTGATGCTGCATTATTTACTATTGATACTTCGGGTACGTTGAGTTTTGTGACTGCGCCTGATTATGAAAGTGGCGATGTAGGACCTTATGCGGTTCAAGTTCAGGCGACTGATGATGGTGATGGGACTTTGACTGGGACTTTTGTTGTTTCGGTTGGGGTGAGTGATGAAGTTGATCCGGCAACAAATGCCGTTGTTCAGTTGTCAGATTCTTCAACTTCACAGATAGCCTTAATTGATGGTCAAACTCAAACAGTGACTTCACAATTATTGATTAGGGAGAAGTCAGATTACAGTATTAATACATATCAATCGGATATCTATCATATCGGTCGCTTTGAAATTGATACGATTACCAAGTACAACGTAGCCAACCTGACTGATTCGGATTGGTCTTATTCTACTAATGCACCTAACGATGGCGATAGCAATACTTATTCCATTGTATTCTTAAATGAAAACAAGGCGTATTTGATTCGTTATGGGGCTGCGAAGGTTTGGATTGTAAACCCTAATGCGCAACAGTTTGAAGATTTCAAAATTGGTGAATTGAATTTGGCAGAGTATGTTTTACCTGGCAACCAAAATGGCATCCCACGTGCCTCGGCAGCTATTGTCAATAACGGCCGTTTGTATATTGCCTTACAAAGATTAGAGGACGACTTCAATGCTGCTCCTTCATATATTGCTGTATTCGACACCGCTACTGATGAAGAGATTGAGACCAATACAAACGCCGATGATGGGTTAAAAGGAATTCCTTTGGCGGGACGCAATCCACTTGAAAACAGTTTAACCATCTTCAATGACAAAATTTACGTAACAACACAAGGTGGTTATAGAGGTGGAGATATTGCATATAGCCGAATTGAAGAAATCAGCACGATTGATTACACGGTTCGTCCTGTTTTGGCAGTCTCAAATATACCCGATAGTACTACTCGTGCGTTCAATGCCTCTGTAATTGTATCTGCTGAAAAGGGCTATTTCTTTACTAGCGGATTCGATGCAAATTGGAATGAAACTAGTACTCTGTATGAATTCAACCCGACAACGGGTGAAGTTGTCGCAACCGATGTTGGTGGTAATGGCACTGAAATTATTTCTTTTATCGCGTTGGATAAATCTAATATTTTGTGGGTGAGTGCGAAAAATGAAGGCACACCGGGTATTGATTTAATTGATACGGTGACCAATACGAAGGTTGCGACTCGAATGCTGACTGGAGCAAACCCTAAAGCTATTCGTTTTATTGACTAATTTGTTCACTTGGCTTAAACAGCCTTGAGTAATGTGCAGGCTCAAGGCTGTTTGGCGGGCTAATACAGTTAAACTCTATTCGGGCACCTTGGAACAGAGTCGATCATTTGTATCTTTATCTTATTAAGTGTTCCACACCCATTTGAGTTGCACGCTCGAATACCAAGATAGCCGTAATTTACCAAATTTAGTGTATGGAAAAGTCTCCCGGTAGAAGAAATATGGGCACTATCTCCTGCACCTCTGTATACCTGCCGCCACTCATTGTCTTGCGCATTTACATCACTCGAATAGTATATTATGTAATCTTTAGCTAAACCCGTTGGTAACCAAGTGACATAAAACGGTTGGCAGTAGTACTTTATACGATCTGGGCTTGGGCCTGAGACCAGTGCCGTAAGCTCGTTAAAATCCGAAGGGCAGTCAGTGCCTACACCTACCATGCACCATGCTTTGGTAACCTCTTCCACTTCATTCATTCCATATAGGTCGCTTGCTGCGCGAATTGTTGCTTGCTTCGCTTGAGCAAAATTTGTCGACTGGGTGAAATATGTAGTCAAAGCCCGATAGAATATCTTTTCTGCTTTGGTTAAACCGATTCTAAACGTAAAACCTCTGCTTAGATTTCGTGGGTGATAACCGCCTACTGTCATCAGTTTAAAAGCAAGGTTGGCGATACCTGAATTAATATGATTTCCACCACTGCCGGTATAAAGGTTAGGGTACCAATCTCTTGATTTGCCATCTTTGGTTGGATTGTCCATGTAGCGCAAGGCATCCCCAGTAATGTTTGGTGTAAAAGAGTTATCGCCAACAAGCCATGATGGAATGCCTCTTTTTTTATGCCGTGCTTCCGCCGAAACCCCAAATATATCGGCCATGGCTTCATTTAAAGCGCCAGATTCACCATTGGCAATCAAATTGGCTGTATTGCGGATAACGCCATGGGTATACTCATGGGCAATGACATCAAAAGAGTAAGTTAAATCTCGAAAGTTATTTCCATCACCATCGCCAAAAAACAGTTGATTGTTATACCAAACTGCATTGTTCCAACTATTGCCTGTATGGACACTAGCTTTAGTCCTTATACCACGGTTATTAAGACCATCTCTGCCATGTACATTCTTGTAATAGTCGTAAACGGCTGAAACGCCATCATATGCACGCTGGCCAGAAGTGCCGTTATCACAACTGTCACCTGCCCAGTTTGTACATAATTGTGTTCCCGGAGCAAAACTACTGTCGAAGCTGTGATTCTCCATGTCGTAGACCCTTACATCTCTGGCTCGATGAACCTGTGGGTGCCGTGTTAATTCCGCCCCAGTCGAAGCATCAAAAAACACAATGTCATGCTCAAATCCATTGTTTGAGTCGTACTTAACATCTACTTTCCACGAAAGTTTGGTATCGCCTGATTCTGGCAAATAAACATAAGCCAGTGCTGGTTTGCTGGCGATATCTCCAATTAATGCCGCGTTGGCAAGTACATGTTTTAAGTCGAAGCTTGTAGACCTTAACGACTGACGGCTTTGTCTGGCATCAACATCGTCGGCTATCGCGGGTTGTCCGCTTACTGCATAGATGTTTGCTGCTGCATTAAATCGCAGTACACCATTTGTAGGTGCATCGGTATGGGTTATTACATCGGTGCCATAGACGGGTATGCCGTTAATGGTTTGATTAAAATGGGTGTGGGTTTTGCCCAGCTCATCTGTCCAACGGCGATTAATGGTAAAACCGGCTTGTTCGTTGAGGTGGGGTGAACCTTTGCTAATTAACGTTTGTTTGAGTGCGTGAGTCGCCTCGGTTAGCGTTTGGGCTGCTATTGAAGCTTTTGTGTTTGCATAACTTGTTTGTGAAAACAGTAACGGCGCCAGTAAGGCGGGTATGTAGCGTAATTTCATAAATTCTGATTGGCCTTGTTTTTATTGTTGATAAAAATCGAAGCGGCAGACTATATCAGACACAAGGTCGGTTTAATGTATTGATTTTGTATCAATGATAATAGGCGACATCTATAACAAAAAAGCATCCCGGGGGATGCTTTATCTATATATTTACGCCAAAAATTAAGCGGGGCGTTTACTCCGTTTAGGCTTAAACTGCGCAGGGGTATTTTTAGTCAAGGCGCGTTGTCCACCTCTGGCTTGAAAGCCTTTACTCTTATTACGTTTAAGCTCATCGCGAGTTTCTGGCGGTACTAGTTGCGTTGGGCTGTTGCCTATCAATTTGGCTAAGCCCATTTTTTTCAACGCTTCGCGGATTTGTGGCCAGTTCTTCGGATCGTGATAGCGCAATATTGCTTTGTGCAAACGTCTTTGAATCGCGCCTTTTGGCACGGCGACTTTCTCGCTTTTCTTGGTGATTTTATGCAGCGAATCCACTTCAGTATGGTAAATCGTGGTGGCATTGGCCATTGGCGATGGGTAGAAGTTTTGCACCTGATCAAGTTTGAATTTGTTGCTCTTTAACCACAATGCCAAGTTGACCATGTCCATGTCTGTTGTGCCCGGGTGAGCAGAGATGAAATACGGTATTAAATACTGCTTTTTGCCCGCTTCTTTAGAGTATTTGTCGAACAGTTCTTTGAACTTGTCGTAGCTGCCCATACCGGGTTTCATCATTTTATTGAGCGGCGCTTCTTCGGTATGTTCAGGGGCTATTTTCAAATAGCCGCCAACGTGATGTGTGGCCAGTTCTTTGACGTAGCGCGGGTCTTCAACGGCCAAATCGTAACGCACACCTGAGGCTATTAGTACTTTTTTCACGCCTTCAACTTTTCGGGCTTTGCGATATAGGCTAATAGTCGGTTCATGGTCGGTGTCCATATGGCCGCAAATGTCTGGGAATACACAAGACAAACGACGACAAGTTGACTCGGCTTTGTTGCTTTTACAGCGTAATTTATACATGTTGGCTGTAGGGCCGCCAAGGTCTGAGATAACACCGGTAAAGCCGGGGACCTTGTCTCTTATCTCGCCGATTTCTTTAACAATAGATTCTTCTGAACGGCTTTGAATAATACGCCCTTCGTGTTCGGTAATAGAACAGAACGAACAGCCACCGAAACAACCACGCATAATGTTGATTGACGTTTTGATCATGTCATAGGCTGGAATCTTTTTATCACCGTAGCTAGGGTGAGGGATTCTGGCATAGGGTAAATCAAACACGCCATCCATTTCGTCGGTTTCTAGCGGGTAGGCTGGTGGGTTAACCCAAATGATGCGGTCACCATGCTGTTGCACCATGGCACGGGCACAGCCTGGGTTGGTTTCTTGATGTAATATTCTCGATGCATGGGCGTAATGCATTTTGTCGTTTTTGACTTTTTCAAATGGTGGCAGCTTAACGTATGTTTTTTCCCAAGGCTTAGGTTTGGGTGGTTGAACGACAACAACCTTGGCTTCTGCTTCTACTGGCTCTGCCGTTTTAACTGCGCAACTAGAATCTTCAATGGCATAAGGGTTGGGAATTGGGTCGATTTTGCCCATCTTATCGAAAACTGTTGAGTCAACACCTTTCCAGCCGGGTAGGGGAGTCTTTTGAATGACTGCTGTGCCACGAATGTCGTTCATTAATTTAATGTCTTCGCCCTTGGCAATACGGTGGGCTATTTCTACCAAAGGTCGCTCGGCATTGCCATAAACCAATATGTCGGCTTTGGCATCAAAAACGACTGAACGTTTGACTGTGTCTGACCAGTAATCGTAATGGGCTATACGGCGCAAGCTCGCTTCGATGCCACCGATAATAACCGGGATACCTTTATAAGCTTCTTTACAACGTTGGGTGTAAACGGTGACTGCTCGGTCGGGGCGTTTGCCGCCGATATCGCCAGCTGTGTAGGCATCATCTGTGCGTAACCTTCGCTCGGCGGTATAGCGGTTGATCATTGAATCCATGTTACCAGCGGTTACGCCAAAAAACAGATTGGGTTTGCCTAGGGCCATAAACCCATCTTTGTTGTGCCAATCGGGTTGAGACAATATGCCAACCCTAAACCCTTGTGCTTCAAGCATTCGGCCTATCACTGCCATGCCAAAACTTGGGTGGTCAACATAAGCATCGCCAGTCACGACGATGATATCGCAGCTGTCCCAACCCAATTTTTTCATTTCTTTTTTGCTGGTGGGCAAAAAAGGTGCAGCCTTGCTTTGGCTGAACTCATCGGGCCTATAGGCAGGATACGAGAACAAGCCTTGCTTGGGTTTGAGTAGTGGATTGGCCAACATAGATTAAAATTTCAACTGTTTGGTGAAAATTGGTGGCGCATTATAGCAAAATAATAAACAGGTTGCGATGTTTGTTTTTTAAACAATGACAGCGATGGACAAAACTCAAGCGTAGCGCTTGTAGATGAGCATTAATTATAATGTTATCATGGCCATAGACTATCCGGGACAATAAAACAAGACAATGAATCATCTCGACAAACAACAACTAGCCATACTGCAATACAATGAAAAAGGGGTGGAGATTTACATGCGTTACGGTCTGACCCCTTTTGTCGACCCTACGCGGCAACTGAGGTTGTTGCACCTACGGGTTGAACAAGCCTTGGGTGACGCCAAGCGCAATGGCAATTATGGTTATTACGAAGATTTACTCGACCAGTTGTGCGCCAGACTTGATGGCGCCAATCAGTCAAAAGAAACCATGAAAGAAAAAGCCGAACAGAAAAAAGAGCGTAAAATCCGTTTTGAACTCAACCATTTTTTGCTCGGCCTGCCTAATAAAGCAGATAATGATGAGCCCGTTATTACAGTTGATAGCCTCTATCAACACTTTCTCGATGCCAAAGTGGCCAATTTTCGCTTACCTTATGTGTTGAAACTTAATCAACCTGCCAGTTTAGACAACCTGTCGTTTGTGGCGCTGAATAAAAACGAAAAGACCAAACGGTATTATGGCAATGCCACGCAAATTTTGATTCGACTGCGCAAGATTTTTGACCGGGTAGACATCACCATGGTGGAGTTGACGTTAGATTTATACCGCAATAATTATGAATTTAATTTGGCGATGGGCGACAGAGAAACCCGCCGTTACACCGTGATTGATGAGACAAAACCCGTGACTTTAGCTAATTTGCATATTGTTTATGATTTGGCTTCGAAACCTTGAGCTATTGTTGGTTTTTGAGTAAAAAGAGCTTCACACGGAGACACGGAAACGCAGAGGTTCACGGAGAAAGATTAAAATCGAAAAAAGAATTACATGACTAAAGAATTAAGGCATTAAAGTAATTTAATAATTTGGGCCTTTGGTCTATCGTATTTTTTGTTCTGGTTGTTTCTTCATGTTTTTTTGCTTTTCCTCTGTGAACCTCCGTGTTTCCGCGCCTCCGTGTGAAGCTTTTGACCTTTTGACCTTTTGACCTTTAGGCCTTTAGGCCGCAAGCAAAGGGCAACAGCCCCGTATAATGTTCTCTGTTACAACTCCTGTCATTGCTCTACCAAAATACATCCATGTATTGGTCCGTGTGAAGGTCTTGATTTTAAGTGCCCGCAAGCAAAAACAAGTTGTGTTTTAATCTGAATTAAGCGAACCTCTAAACACCCTATTCACCGCTTGCGAAGTTACAGAAGATGAGCCAAATCAGCGAAGACCAGCCCAATAATCTGTATCGACAAACACTGTCGGCTTGCCCGTCTTGTGATGTGGTGATGAAACGCCATAATATGACCGTCAATCAGTGTAGTATTTGCCCGCGCTGTGGTTCTAAAGTGGAGTATATGCAAGATAGTTGTCCGCAGGCGCTTAAGTGGACGGTGATCGCTGCTTTGTTATTTTATATCCCCGCCAATTTTTATCCGCTGGTGTCAGTTGAGATTGCTGGCACCATTCAATCAACCTCGGTTTTTAACGGGGTGATTTTGTTAATTGAGCAACAAAAAGCCATTACGGCTGCCATTGTGTTATTTTGCAGTTTAATAGTACCTACCTTTGTTATTGCTACTTTTACCATTTTTTTAGTTGTTCGAAATTACCATAGAGCACTGGGTGTTCAGTATTATTGTGTGCGTTTGTTGGTGCAGTTACGGCATTGGTCAATGCTCGACATTTATTTAATCAGCTTTTTAATCACCATGTTCAAAGTTATGGATGTAGGCGTGGTGCAAATGGAAATTGGTATTTATGCTTTTGTGGGTTTAACGCTAAGCGTGAACAAGTTATTTGTGACTTATGATAGGTCTGCATTGTGGCGGTTGATAAGCCATTGAGTGTTAATCATGACAGTGCTAATAAATCAATGAAAACGGCCGCGCAGCTTGGTTTTGTTTTGTGCCACGACTGTCATTCGCTAAATGATGGGGGTGATGCGCATTGTTATCGCTGTAAGGCCAAGCTTAATTCGCGCCAGCCCAACAGCATGACCATCGCTTGGGCATGGTTGGTTACCTCTGCTGTGATGATTATACCTGCTAATATATTTCCCATTACGATGATCAACCGATATGGCGTGTTGCAGCCCGACACCATTATTACCGGCATTTTATATTTGGTAGAAAGAGGCATGTTACCCATTGCCGTCATCGTGTTTATTGCCAGTATTATTGTGCCAATCGTTAAGATCATTGGTTTGTTTTATATCTTTTTGAGTGTTCACCTCAAAGCCCCAGTATCACATCGTAACATCACTCACATGTTTCATTTTATTGAGTGGATAGGGCGTTGGTCGATGCTCGATTTGTTTGTGATCTCAATTATGATTGTGCTGATGGATGTGCGTCAGGTTAGCTTTGAAGCTGGCCCCGCGACCGTGGCTTTTGGTTTGGTGGTGATCTGTACTATGCTCTCGGCCAAGGTTTTTGATCCTCGGCTTCTGTGGGATCGGGAGGGGGTTAAGGGAGAAAGGCTAAAAGATTTAGGTTCAAGAGCTTCACACACAGACGCGGAGGCACAGAGGTTCACAGAGGAAGATTAAAAGACTAAAAGAATTGAAGATATTTTGTGTACCTGCCTATTAATTATAGTGGTTTTTGGTCTTTCTTTTTTGCTTTTTGCTTTTCTCCGTGAACCTCGGTGGCTCCGCGTCTGTGTGTGAAGCTTTTGATTTTCAGGGCGTAGCCCGACTACACTGTAAGCGAAGCGTAAAACAAAAGAATAATAAGGATTAAAGTGGAAGAAGATTACCCCCAGCCGCATGTAAGAACCTCTAAGGCAGCCTATACCGTTTGGTTACTGCCTTTTATTGCCCTCATATTAGCAATGTGGTTGATATACAAAAACTTTGCCGAGACTGGTATTCGCGTTTTTATCACCTTTCCCGATGCAAACGGCATTATTGCCAAAAAGACGGTGGTCAAATTTAGAGGTATGGAAGTGGGGCGGGTGCGCACCTTAACCGCGCTTGAAGACGGCTCTGGCGTGCTGGCCAGTGTTGAAATGCAAAAAGATACCGAAGCTTATCTTACCGACAAACTCAAATTTTGGCTGGTTAAACCCAACGTGGGTTTTTCAGGCATTTCTGGCCTCGACACCCTGTTATCAGGAGCTTATATCCAGGTCGACGGTTCTGAAGAGGTAAAAACGGGCAATAGCACTCGATATTTCGAAGCTTTAGTTGGTGCACCTCCGGTGGATATTGCCAGTGGTTTGCTGGTTTATAAACTGGTGACGACTAATGCATCTGGCGTGAACAAAGGGGCGCTGATTTACCACCGTAATATTTTGGTGGGAGCTGTGCATGATGTTCAGCTGAGCAATGATAATCAATCGGTGGAGATCACTATTGCCATCGAACCTAAGTTCAAAGGCTTGGTGAAACGGGCCAGCCGTTTTTGGAGCGTTTCAGGTGTTCAGGCCACCATTGATATGTCTGGTGTAAAAGTCCAATCGAACGGCTTAGTGCCACTGCTGATTGGTGGGGTGGCGTTTAGTAGCCCACCAAAATCGGCTGCGGCTGATGAGCTTACTTTGTTTAGGTTATACCCCAATGCCGATGCGGCGAGAGATTCATTAGAGGTAAGGCTAACCTTCAGCCCGGGGGCCGACATTAAAGTGGGTTCTGGTATTTATCTTAATAGCCAAAAAGTAGGGGTTATCGACAGCCTTGATTGGGAAGGCAATTTTGAGTACCTCAGTGCCAAAGCCAAACTGTCGATGGAAATGGTGCCTTTGATGAAAGCCGATACTCAGTTTTGGCTCGACAGTCCGGCATTGTCTTTGGATGATATGAGCGTTGGCAAATTTATTCAGGGCACAGTTATTCGCATGATACCCGGCACCGGTGGCTCGCGCAGTGAGTTTAAGGTTTTAGACCAATCGCCTTACAAACGTTGGGCGCAAAGTGGGCTGCATTTGAGTCTAACCAGTAAAGACGCATTCGGCCTGAGTAAAAGCAGTGTCATTTATTACCAGTCACAAAAAATTGGTGAAATACAGTGGGTTGATTTCGACCCGTCAAACAAACTATTTACCCTTGATGCTTTGATTTATCCCAAGTATGAAAAAATGCTGGGTAAAGATACGGTGTTTTATAACTTAAGCGGTATTCATTTTAATGCTGACCTACTCGGCGCTAAACGTGGAGTGAATATGAGCGTGCCATCAGTGGGGCAAATGATTAGTGGTGGTATAGGTGTTCATATAAGTGCGCAAAGCGAACAAACACCCTTGTTAGAAAAGTCGCAGCTTACATTGTATAAAAATCTCGAAGCCGCGTTATCGATAAGTAACACTGAACAGGTCGACTTCTATTTGCAGTCTAAAGATTTGTTATCACCTGCTATTAATAGCCCTGTTTACTATAAACAGTTCGAAATTGGTCAGGTCAGCGAAGTGACCTTGGCCGAAAATGCCACTCATTCGACCATTGCATTGATAATAAAAGACCAGTTTAAAACGCTAGTACGCCAAAACAGTTTGTTTTGGGTGAAACCGGCGCTGGATATTAAAGCCAGTATTCACGGTGTACAGGTTCGCGCTGCACCTTTAATGTCGATGCTAAGCGGTGGAATCGAATTAAGCACTATAGATGCTACAACCTCGGGTGCGTCATCACCTGCAAAAAAGGGCACAACATTTACTTTATTTGAAAATGCTGATGTCACTGAACAGCCGGGTCAATTGATCACGCTGACAATTAAAAAGAACACTACGTTAAAAGTGGGCGCTTCGGTCAAATATCGCGGTTTTGAAGTGGGCAAGGTCACCGCAGTTAAATTGTTGTCTGATTTAAGTGGGGTAGAAGCAAGGGTAGAACTTGATAGTGGTTATTATCAGCACTTTAATCGCGATGATACAGTTTATTGGTTGGTACAGCCCAAAGTAAGTCTTAATGGTATTAAAAATGTGGCGGCAACGGTTTTTGGTGATGCTTTGGCAGTAGACAAAGGCCACGGGCGTGAACAAACTCATTTTGTCGTTTCAAAGAGTAACCTGAGTAACATCAATGGGCTGGCAATTGTCTTTGAAGCCGAACAATTGGGTTCGCTCAGTGAAGGCGATCCGGTTTTGTACAAACAACTGCGCGTAGGCGAGGTCACCCAGACCGATTTATCACAAGCGGGCGATAAGCTGCTTGTTCATGCGGTTGTCTATCCTCAATATCGTCATTTGGTGACGCTCGGTAGTCAGTTTTGGAATGCCAGTGGCGTTAAAGTCGAAGTAGGTTTGTTCTCAGGCGTGCAAATCGACACCCAAACCCTCGAATCCATCGTCGCTGGTGGCATCAGTTTTGCGACCTTAGCTGGTGGTGAATTGGCTGCGAATGGGCAGGTTTTTAATCTACATCAAAAAGCCGAACCCAATTGGCTTACTGGCAAAGTTATCGCAGTTGAACAGTAAATTGCTGGCTTATTAGCCAACCAAACAGGGGATTAGACAGTTATTTGCTTTCAATGCACTTTTCGGGCAAACAAACTGACTTATAAGGTTGAAGTTCTCAAGCCTAACCCCATATACTCATGCAGCCCAATTTAAATCAAACAATCGTCATTTTCCCAAGAGAGTGAATATGAGCTTAGAACGCACGGAAAATATAGAACTGCCCGTATTGGCACTCCGAGATGTGGTGGTATATCCCCACATGGTGATCCCGCTATTTGTCGGACGTGAAAAATCAATAAAATGCCTCGATGCGGCAATGGACAGTGGCAAGAAAGTCTTTCTTGTTGCCCAAAAGGAAGCCTCGGTCGATGATCCGGCTCCGGATGAGTTATATGGTGTCGGCACTGTCGCCACCATTTTACAACTGCTGAAATTGCCCGATGGTACGGTCAAAGTGTTGGTTGAAGGTAACCAGCGCGCCAAAATCAACAGTTTCTCAACCACCAGTAATCACCTTGCTGCTAACATCACTTACCTGATGTCAAAAGAAGTTGATGAAAAAGAGCAAGAGATTTTTATCCGCTCGGCTACCAATCAATTTGACGGTTATGTCAAACTCAACAAAAAAATCCCACCTGAGGTATTAACCTCTTTGTCGGGTATAGATGATGCAGCACGCTTGGCCGATACCATGGCTTCGCATATGCCGTTGAAAATCAAAGACAAGCAGCAAGTGTTGGAGATTGTTGATGTAACCGAACGACTCGAATTTTTGATGGCGTTGATGGAAGGTGAAATCGACTTGTTACAGGTCGAGAAAAACATCCGTTCACGTGTCAAAAAGCAGATGGAAAAATCTCAGCGCGAGTATTACCTCAATGAGCAGATGAAAGCGATTCAAAAAGAGCTTGGTGACATGGAAGATGCGCCAGACGAATTTGAAGCGCTCAAGCAAAAAATTGATGGTGCTAGTATGCCAGAAGAGGCCAGCACCAAGGCCACGGCAGAACTGAACAAACTCAAAATGATGTCATCTATGTCGGCAGAGGCCACCGTGGTGCGCAGCTACATCGACTGGATGATTAGCGTGCCATGGAAAAAACGCTCTAAGGTCAAAAAAGACTTAAGCAAAGCCGAAGTGGTGCTTAACGATGATCATTTTGGTTTAGAAAAAGTTAAAGAACGAATTTTGGAATATCTCGCCGTTCAACAGCGTGTTAATAAGCTAAAAGGCCCTATTTTGTGCTTAGTTGGACCACCGGGTGTTGGTAAAACTTCACTGGGCCAGTCTATTGCACGAGCAACCGGACGTAAGTACATTCGCATGGCCTTAGGTGGCGTACGTGATGAAGCTGAAATCCGTGGACATCGAAGAACTTACATCGGTTCAATGCCGGGTAAGATCATTCAGAAAATGTCTAAGGTTGGGGTTAAAAATCCTTTATTCTTGCTTGATGAAATCGACAAAATGTCTTCAGACATGCGCGGCGACCCAGCCTCTGCATTGCTTGAGGTATTAGATCCTGAGCAAAACAGCGAATTTAACGATCATTACCTTGAGGTCGATTATGATTTGTCGGATGTGATGTTTGTTGCAACATCGAACAGTTATAACATTCCTGCGCCATTATTAGACCGAATGGAAGTGATTCGTCTGGCCGGTTACACCGAAGATGAAAAGCTTAACATTGCCAAAGGTCATCTGATTGAAAAGCAGATGGGCCGTAATGGACTTAAACCTAACGAGCTAACTATTGATGACAGTGCGATTATCGCCACCATTCGTTATTACACTCGTGAAGCTGGTGTGCGTTCACTTGAGCGTGACATCTCAAAACTGTGTCGTAAGGCCGTTAAAGATATATTGCTTAACAAAGACACCAAGAGCATTACCATTAATGCCGACAATCTAGAGAATTACTTAGGTGTTCAGCGTTTTGATTATGGTAAAGCGGATGAAAGTAACCGCATTGGTCAGGTCACGGGTTTAGCGTGGACAGAAGTGGGCGGTGATTTGCTGACCATAGAATGTGCAGCAGTGCCGGGTAAAGGCAAAATGAGTTTCACCGGTTCTTTGGGTGACATTATGCAAGAGTCGATTCAAGCGGCGATGACTGTAGTACGCAGTAGAACCAAAAAATTGCGTATTAATGACGATTTTTACGAAAAACGCGATATCCATGTTCACGTTCCAGAAGGTGCGACTCCCAAAGACGGACCTAGCGCTGGTATCGGTATGGTGACCGCTTTAGTTTCAAGTTTGACCGGTAACCCGGTGCGTGCCGATGTTGCGATGACGGGTGAGATCACTTTACGTGGCGAAGTTTTGCCCATTGGCGGCTTGAAAGAGAAGCTGCTCGCGGCTCACAGGGGAGGTACTAAAACCGTACTTATTCCTAAAGATAATGAAAGGGACCTAAAAGACATCCCTGAAAACGTCAAAAATGACCTTGAGATTCATCCAGTCAAATGGATTGACGAAGTTCTTGAGTTCGCTTTACAGGAGCCGATTGAAGCTTTTTCAGTCGTTGATATCGAAAATAGCGAAAGTAAAGTGCAGAAAAGTGAAAAAAGTGAAAAAAAATAACAGAAATGTTGTTTCGGGGGCTTCCCAATTAAATTTCATGTGGTAGATTAAGCACAGTCTTTAAGAGGCCCTTGTAAACAAAGGGCTTGTGGGGATAACAAACAAACTAAATTGCTCAGAAAATTCTGATAAGCATATAATAACAGTCGAAGGGGATGACATTGTGAACAAGTCTCAATTAATTGATAAAATCGCAGAAGATGCAGACATTTCAAAAGCTGCAGCTGGACGCGCTCTAGATTCATTTATCAATGCAGTAACAGGTGCTTTATCAGAAGATGACTCTGTTGCGTTGGTAGGTTTCGGTACGTTTTCTGTACGTGAGCGCACAGCTCGCACAGGCCGTAACCCGCAAACAGGTGAAACTATTCAAATTGCTGCGGCAACTATTCCATCTTTCAAAGCGGGTAAAGCTTTAAAAGATGCAGTAAACGCTGATTAATCAGGTTCTAAATCAATAAATGATTTAGTACTCTGGTAAGCAAGCAAATGTTTATTTGGAGTGGTAGTTCAGTTGGTTAGAATACCGGCCTGTCACGCCGGGGGTCGCGGGTTCGAGTCCCGTCCACTCCGCCAACATTAAATCAAAAAGCGCATCAATCGATGCGCTTTTTGTTTTTTACCGAAGCCATTTTTTTCAGCCTTTTTTTACAAAGAAAGTGCCCCGGCAAAAAAACAATTGTGTTATTATCCATGGCACAAAAAATTGCGCGGTTCAATATAATCTTAAGATTCAATCGCACTACCTAAAATAGAGATAAGAGTAGCTCATAATGTTAGAAAAAATCAGAGAAGGATCGCAAGGGCTTGCAGCTAAGATGATCCTCGGACTCGTCATTTTGACGTTTGCCTTGGCTGGGATTGGCAGTTATCTTGGCAATACCGCAGCACAGCCTGCTGCTGTTGTTAACGGTGAAGAGATCACGCAAACCGCATTTCAGCAAAAATACGACAGCAACCGTGCTCGTATGGAGCAGCAGTTTGGTCAAATGTTTGCCCAACTGGCTGCTGATGAAGCGTATATGAAAACCTTTCGTGAAGGGGTGCTTGATCAATTGGTCAACGAAGAGCTGCAAAGTCAGCTAGCCCAGTCGATTGGATTGCGTATCTCTGATGACAAAATCAAAGAAATCATCCGCAACATGCCTGAATTTCAAATAGACAATAAATTTGATAATGAGCGTTATTTGGCGGTGTTAAGACAAGTTGGTTATCAAACCAGCTCTTTTCGCGATTATCTGCAAGTCGAAAACACTCGCCGTCAGGTTTCACAAGCCATTGCTGGCACTGACTTCTCATTGGATTCTGAAGTTAAAGCCCACACTGAGTTAGACAAACAAACCCGTGATATCGAATACATCGTTTATAAGCAAGCTGACTTCAAAGAAAAAGTGACTTTGACTGACGAAGAGCAACAAGCTTATTACGAGTCAAATCTTGATAACTACAAAACGCAAGAGCAAGTGAGTGTGCAGTATGTCGAAATCAAAATCGAAGATTTGATGAAAGACATTCAAGTTT
The DNA here is from genome assembly GCA_938085045.1 of uncultured Alteromonadaceae bacterium. Classification (GTDB taxonomy): domain Bacteria; phylum Pseudomonadota; class Gammaproteobacteria; order Enterobacterales; family Alteromonadaceae; genus JABSOG01. Next base: position 6,094 of record CALKGI010000109.1, on the reverse strand, counting down.
CTGACGGTGAGTTAGAAAGCTATTATCAAGATAACATCGACAGCTACCGTACTGCCATTTCAAAACGTCGTGGTTCACACATTCTGATTGAATTTGGTGATGATGAAGACGCCGCAAAAACCAAAGCTGAAGACGTGTTAGCCAAGCTAAAATCGGGTGAAGATTTTGGTGTCATGGCAAAAGCACATTCTGACGATACATTCAGTGCAGAAAACGATGGTGATTTGGACTGGTTTGAAAAAGGTGTTTATGGCGACGAGTTCGACAACGCTGTATTTGCTTTGGCCGCTGTAAACGACATTACCGACATTATCCGTTCAGAGTCTGGTTTTCAAATTGTTAAGTTAACCGGTGATGAGCCTGAAGTGGTTAAGCCATTTGCTGATGTAAAAGAGCAAGTGGGCAACGAGTTTAAACGTGACCAAGCCAACGAAATTTTCTCTGACAAACAGGCAAGCCTGACTGAATTGAGCTTTGAAGTGCCAGATTCACTTGAAGATGCTGCTGAGGCGATTGGTGCAACGGTTAAAGAAACGGCTTTCTTCTCAAGATTCTCAGCGCCACCTGTTGTTAACTTCCCTGCGGCTATTGCAGCGGCGTTTGGTCCACAGGTATTGGTCGACCAGATGAACAGTGAACTGATTGAAATAAACGCTGACCACGTGATGGTTGTACGTTTGCTTAAACATCAGCCGGTTCGCATCAAGAGCCAAGACGAAGTAGCCGAACAGGTTAAGACTTCACTGACTGCTGATAGAGCACAAGACATGGCCAAGGCACAGGCAGATGAACTGCTAGCTAAGCTCGACGGTAGCAGCAAATTGGCTGATGATAGCAGTAGCAAAGAATTAACCGTTGTGACTAAAGCGGCACTTGAGCGTTTCACCTCAGATGTTGATTCAACGGTTCGCTCTGATGTGTTTAAAATGCCACATCCAGCCGAGGGTAAGGTAACTAACCAAGTGATCAAAATGAGCACTGGTGATTATGCCTTAGTTGCACTTAGCGGCGTGACGTCTGGTAAAATACCTGAAGATTTAAAAGCGACTGAGCAACGAATTGCTTCGCAAAAATCACAACGCTCTTATAAAGACTTTGTTGATGCGCTTAAAGAAAAAGCTGAGATAAGTAAAACTGCTGTAGCGGCGACTACGCCGTAGCGTTTGGTTTTTCTCGAAATAAAAAAAGGAGCCTAATGGCTCCTTTTTTTATGGCCATGGATGGCCGAATGTCGCGGGTGTATGGATGCACAGGAGCGACTGATGGCCATGGATGGCCGAATGTCACGGGTGCATGGATGCACAGGAGAGACTGATGGCGTTTGTTTCGAAGAGGTCATTATCACCACTGTCGCTAAACTAAATTATCACCATATGTGGGACACATCCTACGAATGGCTGTTTTAATCAGATTTTTTCGACGAGTGCCACAATCAAAAATTCTGGCTAGCCAACAACTTCTGCGTGTACTTGTGCTGTGGGTTGGCAAATACCTCGGCGGTATTACCTTGCTCAATCAATTCACCGCCTTTAAGCACCAACACCGAATTGCTAATGTGTTTTACCACGCCTAAGTGATGGGTGATTAGTATGTACGATAGGTTTTGCGAGTCTTGCAAATCTAACAATAGATTGATGATTTGAGCCCTAACCGAAGGGTCGAGCGATGCTACGGCTTCATCTAGCACCAAAACTTTTGGATCGAGAATTAGTGCCCTTGCCAGCGATACGCGCTGTAGCTGCCCTGTAGAGAGCATATGAGGGTAGTATTCAATGTGTTCGGGTAACAAACCTACTTTCATTAGGGTATCGCGGATTTTTTCGATGCGTTCTTTGACTGACTTTTGGGTGTTAAACATCAAAGGTGCCGAGAGTATCTTGCCGACTTTGGTGTAAGGGTTGAGTGATTTTTTCGGATCTTGAAAAATTAAGCGAATTTGACTGTTGCGCAGCTTTTCGTTGCTTTCGTTAAGCTCTTGTCCTTCAAGAAATATTTGACCGCCGCTGGGTTGTTCTGCTCCAGCTAACATCTTGCCTAATGTACTTTTGCCCGAAGCGCTTTCGCCAATCACGGCCAGTGTTTCGCCTTCTTGCAAATTAAATGACAAGGGCGAAAGTGCCGTCTTAGTTTCTCTTTTGAACAAGCTGACATTTTTGTAATAGTGTTTTTCTAGCGCCTGGACTTCCAATAGAGCGGTCATCTTTGCTCCTGCGAATAATCAATAGGATAATGACAACTGTAGCTGTGATTGTGATCTTTGTGCGCAGTGGGTGTTTTTACACATTCTCGCTGAGCATATGGGCAACGGGGCCCTAAACGACAGCCTATGGGCAAATGTTGTAATGTTGGAATACTGCCCTCAAGCGCAAATAAGCGGCTTTTATGCGCTAGCTCCATGTGAAAATCGGGCACCGAATTTATCAATGCTTGAGTATATGGGTGATGCGGACGATTGAAGATTTGTTCAGTAGAGCCCGATTCAACCATTTGCCCGCAATACAACACACTGACAGTGTGGGTCCAGTCGCTGAGGGTTTCTAAGTCGTGACTGATTAATAGTATCGAGGTGTTCTTAAGCTGATTAAGCCCTTTAAGCACCCTTAAAATTTGGGCGCGAGTGGTGCTTTCAAGCGCGGTTGTCGGTTCGTCGGCAATCAACAAGTCAGGTTTTTTGGCCACCGCCATGGCAATCATTATTTTTTGACAATAGCCCTCAGACAACTGATGCGGATAGCTTTGTAAACACTGGTCGTGGTCTTTTATGCCGACTTTGTGCAATAAGGCCACTGCGCGAGCTTGGCGCTGCTTTTTACGGTCCCACAGGTTGCCATCAAGCTGGTCGGAGGGAATCGACTCCAGTAATTGCTCTAAGATGGTCGAGGTTGGGTCAAGACAACGACTAGGTTCTTGGTAAATCATGGCAATTTCATTGCTCAAAATCTGGCGACGCTTTTTACGTGACAGGCGAAATAAGTCCTGCCCACGCCAGTGCATTCGATCTGCTGTGACCTTCCAGCGTTGGTTTAAAACTCCAACAATCGCCTTGGCGATAAGCGATTTACCAGAGCCAGATTCACCCACCAGACCATGCACCTCACCTTCTTTAATGCTTAAATTGACCCGCTCAACCGCTTTGATTGAGTTGCCGCCAGAGCGTAATTCAATGGTGAGGTTACGAATATCAAGCAGTAACATTATTTATCCAACCTACGTTTAAGCGCACTGGCCAATCCGTCACCAACAAGGTTGGTAGACAATACCGCCAGAAAAATCAAAATACCCGGCAAGGCAATAGTCCAAGGGGCAGAATACAGTTGGTCGAGGCTTTCAGCGACCATAGCGCCCCATTCGGCACTGGGGGCCTGAGCACCAAGACGTAAAAAGCCCAGCGCTGCGATATCCAATATAGCGTTTGAAACCGACATGGTGGCCACTACAATGATACTTTGGAATATATTGGGTAAAATCGCATGAATTAATACTTGAAACATCGTTGCGCCATCAAGACGATAAGCAATCGCATATTCTTTTTGCAATTCGTCATGTACGGCATTACGAATGGTGTGCACAAATCGGGGGAGGGACGATAAGATGATAGCCCACACTGTATTGGCAAGGCCGGGACCAAGCATTGCGACAATGATAATCGCAATGAGCAAAGAAGGTATCGATAACGCCAAGTCGAGTACATGATTGAGCATACTCGATTTTACACCTTTGCTCAGGCCTGCAAATGCCCCGAGGACTAAGCCAAATGCCATGGCAATTAAAACAGAAACTATGCTTAAACCAAAGGTTAAACTGGCGCCGTTCATTAACCGAGATAGAATATCTCGCCCCAGATCATCGGTGCCCAACATGTATTCAACTTTGCCCTCATCAGACCAAGCTGGGGGCAGTAATAGGGCGGTTTGATCATGCGCATATGGTGAGTACGGAGAAATAAACGGCGCTAAGACTGCCAACACCAAAAGCAGCAAAAATAAGTACAAACCAATGCGGGCAGGATGCCGTTGTTTAAACAGCACCCACAACTGTCGCATTGGCGACAGATTTTGTTCATCATAATAGGTTTTAAAACTTGCCATCGACCTGGGTCCTACTGACCGGATTAAACCACTTATAGAGAATATCGGAGGTGATAGTCACAATGATCACAAAGGTTGCAATGGCCAACAACCCACCCTGAATGGCCGGATAATCACGCTGGTAAATCGATTCAATCAACCAGCGACCCACCCCGGGCCACGAAAAAATGACTTCAGTTATCATCGCTAACGTGATCAATGAACTGAACTGTAAACCAATCAATCGTATCACCGGCAACAACGCATTTCGCAGGCCGTGATGCAATAACACCTGAAATGGCGATAACCCTTTGGCGCGAGCAGTTTTGATATAATTGGTTTCCAAAACATTCAACATAGAGCCGCGAGTATAACGGATTAGCACCGTGGTTGGATAGGTGGTCAGTACCAATGTCGGCAAGGCCATGTGCATCAATGCATTTTTTAACGCCTCGTATTTATAAATGATATCTGAGCGCAGAATATCCACTAAAATAAAGCCACTAATATGGGGTACTTCATACACCAGCCCAATCCGTCCAGACGAAGGAAACCAGCCAAAATGCAATGAGAAGGTGAAGATAATCAGCAAAGCCCACCAAAACACTGGCAATGAATAACCGACCAAGGTGGTGGTCAAAATCACGGTATCGGGTAGGCGCCTATGGTAGTAGGCGCTAATAATTCCCAGCGGTATACCAATGATAATTGACACCAGCAAAGAATACACAGCCAGCTCTACGGTGGCGGGAAAAATACGATTGACCTGTTCAAACACTGGCGCTTGAGAGTTAAACGAAATGCCTAAATCTCCACTGAAAACCCGGCGTAAAAAAGCAATGTACTGAGTAAAATAATCACTTTCTATTTTGTACTTTCGTTCTAAAATCGCCAGTTGGTTAACCGTGATCTCTTGATAGCCACTTAAATTGTTTAGCGGGTCGCCGGGAAACAAAAAACTTAAACTGAAGGTCAACACACTCAAGCTGAACAGCACAAACAATAGTAAGAACAGACGTCTCAGCACATAATGAATCATTGCTTTCTCGCCTCAGCCAGTGAAATGGAACCATAGGGATTAATGCTCAAACCTTTGACATTTTTTAGATGGGCCTGAAACTTGTGAGTATGAGCAAAGGGAAACAAAGGGACTTGAGAGTTGATGATTGCTTGGACTTTACGGTAAATCGCCTTGCGCTCATTAGTGTCTGAATTGATTCGAGCACTAGCGAGTAAATCGTCAAATGCGTCATCGCACCAAAATGCCCGGTTAGTGCCCGAAGATTTGGCGCTGCAACTGAGGGTCGAACGTAAAAAGTTATCGGGGTCGGCATTGTCTGCCGACCAACCAATAAGCACAGAATCGTGGTCGCCGTTACGCAAACGTTTTCTAAACGTCGACCACTCGAAACTCACCAGCGTTGCTTCAACCCCTATTTTGGCCAAATCAGATTGCATCAACTCCGCCATTTTTCGTGAGTTGGGATTGTAGTCACGCTGGACAGACGGTGCCCAAATATCCATTTTGAAGCCTTTAGAATAACCGGCCTGGTCGAGTAACTGCTTGGCTTTATGAGGATTAAACTGAATGGGTTGCTCATTGCGGTGATAGGCCCAAGAGATGGGCGGCAATAGTGAATCGGCTTTGGTTGCCCGATTATAAAAAACCGCGCCCATGATGGCATCTAGGTTGATGGCATGTGACAACGCTTTGCGCACCAATACATTGTCAAAAGGTGGCTTATCGGTATTAAACGCCCAAAAGCCCACATTCAATACGGGCTCTTTGATTACGTTAATGTCTTCGCGCGCATCTAATAACGGTAATTCTTGAGGAAGAGGATAGGCCGAAATGTCACATTCGTGGGTTAACAACTTGGCAATTCGTGACGAGCCGTTTCTGGTGATATCAATCACCAGTTGCGCAATGACATCATCGCGTTTCCAGTAGTCTTCATGGCGATAATAACGAATCAGCTCATCTCTTTTGTATTCTCTGAACTTATACGGACCGGTACCGATGGGTT
>CALKGI010000108.1 GCA_938085045.1 uncultured Alteromonadaceae bacterium | reverse complement strand
ACACCGTGGCTAACTTCGTGTGCAGATACATCTAAGCTTACTAATGGGTGGAAAGTTGTTGCACCGTCACCAAAAGACATTGCAGTACCATCCCAAAAAGCGTTTTCGTAGTTGCGGCCGTAATGAACACGCATTTCAAGTTTTTGGCTTAAAGGTGTAACGCCGTACCAATCGCCGAACATATCAAAGATTACGTTACCAAAAGCGTGTGCATCATTAAGTGGAGAATAAGCACCGTTTACGGCTTTATAAGTGTTTTCAGGACAAGTGAAATCAAACAAGTTACCGCGCCTAGTTGAGTTACCCATATCGACAGTTTTTACGTTTTCGCTTTCCATGTAACAGTTGCCTGATGTGTCAGCACTCACGTTTAATGCTGGGAAATCAGTACCGTAATAGTATTGACCGGTTTTTTCGTTGCCGCCCGGGCCAGTTGCTTCGGCTGGAGTAGTAGTAGGTGTATTACCGCCACCTGGTTTGCCTTTATGGGTAATAGCGTTTACAGCATACATGATGTCGCCGGTGTGAGCGTTAACCAAACCTGAAGGACGAACCAAGTCACCATCAGTTGATAACAAATCAAGTTTGTAAGCCAATTGGCCAGATGCTGCGTCGATAACCAGATTAATGTTCAGGTTAGAAAATGTCTTTACACCAAATTTGTCTTTTAGGGCTTTAACCGCTTGGCCTTTAGATATTTTGGCTTGGGTGTCTACGCCAGAGAAGCTTTTTACATTACCACGAGCCGCGAAGACTTCGCCTTTGGCATTTTTTTGGGCAACAATATGTTCGCCCCAGATTGGAACACCTTTATAAGTCAATGTCATCTTGGTTTTAGTCTGACCACCAACCACGTCGAATTCAGTTTGCTCTGCTGTTGCACTGTGGTTCGCATCTAAACCGAAGGCGTGGGCTACGCCATTTGATTGTACGCTAACTGATTTATTAACAGCCGCAGATACTGGTGCGATAGTGAAGGCAAGAAGAGTACTGATTAACATGGCTTTAGATTTAGTCATTGTATTAGTGATTCCCGTATTATTTATAAGAGGTTTTATAATTCGTTTGATTTAGCTTGTGGCTAAAAGATGAGCGTATTCTACATTCAAGTTGTAACATTGCAACCTTTAATTTTCTAAAAGTTAACAATTAAACGCTACACCACTGATTTTAAAAGATATTTAATTTTAACATTTAAGTAACATTTAAACTATGCAGTGTATCTGTTCTTATTTTCTCGGTGATGAGGTGCACTTTAAGTCGATTAATTTAACCTTGTCGGTAGAAGGTACTTATTACTGGGTCACGGATCAGGATATGGCTGACTTTTTAGCAGGCAAGTGAGCTGGCGAGCGACCAAAAAGCAAATCAAACGATGTATTTTCAACCAATAAAAGTGACTAATCTCACCGATTAAATTGACCACAACAGAACCTTGCTTTAACCAACATTTCCCCCTAAAATTGTGGCCAAAAAGAGAATGTATAATGCCACCAGCAAACGCGCTTTATGCCCGTTTTATTCCATATCTGATCCTTGTTCTTCTGATCGTCTCCCTAAAGGTTTCCGCAGGAAACTTTGACTTTTCTCATGTGCTCGATAGTCACAACAATGCCATCAAAAATGTCCGTAGTTTGTTTAAAGACGAAAAAGGTTATCTGTGGGTTGGCGGCGATGCCGGGGTTTACCGTTTTGACGGTTACAGCACTATAAAGGTTAACCCCAACCCCACTCGGGGTTTGTATATCGACAACAGTGGTCGTTTTTGGAGCGCGGGCACAACAACATTAACCGCGTTGGCCCCAGATACTTTTGCTTCTATTGACTACCCTAATTTGAGTAATAAGCCGATTAAACCCGATCATGAAGTTATTCACGACATGGTTCAAACGCCAGATGGCAGACACTTTTTTGCCACCAACGAAGGTTTAAGCGAATATTTTGCAGCACAAGAGAAATTCAACCATTACACTCTGACAATAAACAATGCGCCTGTTGCGCTCACCACTTTGTTGCAAGTCGATAAAAACACCTTATACCTTGGCACATCAAAAGGGCTTTTTGTTGTATCACCAGCGCAAATAGACCTCCAAACATCATCGAAAATCAGCTTATCGAACGCGATAATCCCAGCTATCAGAGTTAAAGATTTAAAATTAGGCCTCAATGATTCGCTGTTGGTCGGTAGCGACAATGGTTTTTACATGATCAATTCAAATGGCGGAAAAATCAGCCATTATGTCCATAATAAAGCCGACGATAGTTCAATAAGCAGTAACAGCATCACCACGATTTTACTCGACAGCGAAGGGTATATTTGGCTTGGTACCAGCCGAGGATTAAACCTGATGATGCCAAGCAGTGACAACTTTATGCGGTTTTTTCATGATGCGAAAATCCCAGGTAGCCTGAGCAACAATCTAATCACCGACCTGTATCAAGACAGCGACGACAACATTCTTATTGCGACCTATTCGGGTATCGACCGTTACCATCACCGTGATGTTCATCTGTCGAATTATGACCGATTGGCGCGGCTAGACAAAAACATCAACAATGTTTGGAGTATGCAACAAGATAAATCACAAAACCTGTGGGTGGGTACTTTTGGTTCAGGATTAATGCGCATCAACAATGAACAAAGCAAAACTTGGAATGTTGACGTCAATACCCCCAACAGCCTCATTAGCAACCGCATTTCGTCATTGCAGTTAGACCGTCAAAACCGCTTATGGATTGGCACCACCAACGGCGTGCAATGGTTTGATCTCAATACAGAACAATTCACCTCATTAGCACTATTGAGAAATGCAGGTAAAGACAAAATAGCAATAAACGATGCCACAAAAAACCGGGCGCTGAAAACCATCTTTGATATCGCACAAGCACCTGACGATTCTATTTGGTTGGCCACCTCCTTTGGCGCTGTACATATTGACGCAGATATCAAAACCACTGCGTTTTATGACAAAACATCAAGCTTGAAAGTGTTGTACAAACAATGGGTGAGAACCATTTTACCCCTTGAAGAACGTATACTTGTCGGTTCAGATATGGGTTTACATGTACTTGATATTCATGCACAAACCAACCAGCATTTTGGCGAAGTGGGTAGCATATTAAAGATTTTTCGCGACAGTTCGGCCAATATCTGGCTGCTGAGCATGGATGGATTATATTTATTCAATCTGCAACAACAAACCATCAAGCAAATTAAATCACCAGATGATGCATTGCCATGGGCCTGCAATGCTATCAGTGAAGACGCCGCCAAACAATTGTGGCTGGTTTGTGGAGAAGGGTTGAAGGTCGTTGACATAACCAGCAAGCAAATTATCGCCTCTTATGGCAAGCAAGATGGCGTTGATTTATCCGGCTTTTTAACGGGTGCACAATCAATGCTCACCGCCAAAGACGGCACCATTCTCATGGGTGAACGTAAAGGTATCAGTCAATTCAAACCGACAGATCAGCAGCGCCCAACAACACAAGCCAAAGGCGAGTTAACGCAAGTGCATTTAACCACGGTTGATGATAATAGCAGTGGCCAACGCCAGCCTTTTGATTTTGCCAAATCTCCTATTCAAGCGTTGCCCGCCCAATTACAAAAGATTGAATTTAGGTTTTCAAGTCTCGATATCGCTCACCCTAAGTCCAGCCAATATCGCTATCAACTCGCTGGCTTTGAACAAAACTGGACCAGTACCGGTGCCGACAACCGCCGCGCCATTTATACCAATTTACCCAGCGGCCACTATACCTTTAAAGTAGAAACCCAAGCCCGAGGTAAAGGCGTAAAAACCCTTGAATATCCCTTTATCATCAATACTCCGCCTTGGCAGACCTTGTGGGCATATTGTGCATATGTAGTGATATTGGGCTTAATGATGTATGGCCTGATTGTACTTCGCACCCGCGCATTGCAAAAACGCGGTATGGCACTAGAGCAAAGTATTGCCATTCGAACCACCGAACTTCAACAAAGCAAACTCGAAGTAGAACAGCTAATGAGTGAGCGCGAAAAGCTAGTCGAAAACATCTACCACCAAAGTCGAACACCGCTACAGATAATGCTCGGCAACATTAACGCGTTGCAAGCAAATGAGCTCTCAATCGACACTTATGCCAGCAAACAAACCCTTAAAGTCAATGCATTGGTTCATCTAACCGACCAAATACTCGATGTTTCGCGGGTTACCCGTCTTAGAGGCTCAGCTGCGGGTTCGTTAGAAAGTGTCGATTTGTCGGCGCTGCTCAATCCGTTGGTGCTGGGGTTTACCGATGTAGCCAAAACTCGAAACCTTCAATTTGACTGGACCATTGACGACAACCTAAGCGTATGCGGACAAGCCAACAGCCTCGAAAATGCCATCGACAATGTGCTCTCTAATGCGCTTAAATATACCGACAAAGGCGTAGTGAAGTTTAGCGCTTCAAAGCAGGCCGGCACTATTATCATTCAATGTTCTGACACTGGCATTGGCATTCCGGTTGAAGATCAACAAAACATTTTTAAGCGCTATCAACGCGGTGCCAACGCAACTGGCCGACAAGGCGCAGGCATAGGGCTGGCCATGGTTAAAGATGTAATTGATGCCCTTGGCGGCAAGATAGCATTGTCAAGCGAACCGGGCAAAGGCACTACAGTCAAAATCACCCTTGATTCGGCATTTAAAGACTGCCGCCCAGATGTCCCCGAATACCAAATGCTTGATAATCAACATAAAGATGACAACGACAAAACCAGCTTACCCACCGCGTTGATTATTGAAGACAACCTTGAACTGGTCACCTATATGGTTAAATTACTGGCGCCTAATCATCAGGTGTTAACGGCTTTAAATGGTCAAGATGGGTTAAAACAAGCGAGGCAGTCGGTGCCCGACATTATTATCAGTGACGTGATGATGACCCCAATGAACGGCTTTGAATTGACCCAGCAAATAAGGGAAGACGAGATCACCTGTCATATTCCAATATTACTGGTCACGGCCAAAAGTGACGAAGACAGCAAGACAAAAGGTTACGCCCTAGGCGCAAATGACTTTATCACCAAACCGTTTAAAGCCCCTGATTTACTCAACCGGGTGGCCAACCAGTTACGGCTCGTTAAATCAATTCAACAGCGTGCAACGGTGCTCGA
>CALKGI010000107.1 GCA_938085045.1 uncultured Alteromonadaceae bacterium | reverse complement strand
CTAGCCCGCCAGCATACAGCCTAATGACAGGGCCACCCTTGGCGAATCGATCAATATAAGCGCCTTTAACGGAATTAGAGCTTTTGGTTTGGTTACCCCAAAACAATTCTTTCTCCCAGTGGAAATTTAACTTGCCAAATTCAGCAGCGCTCATGCCACCACATACATTTGTATTTACAGCACAAAACGCATCCAATTGTTTACCGCCCAGCTTGAGTGCTGATGTGAAATTTCTTCTTGTTTTTGCCGCCATTCTCTCTAACCTTGCATCCGATATATGCGAATTACCCGCACCATCAACAGACTCCATATCGTCAGGTTCATCGGAGGCTGAAGCAACTTCATCTGCAGCCCTCGAAAAAGCCGAAGTAACTGCCCCATTAGCAAACTTGCCACCAGTAATGGCAGATACCGTACCACCGATAACGGCAGCAGCAAATATGCGGCCACTGCGGCTGGCAATACTAGCAATTTGTGGCGCCAAAGTCTGCGTCATACCAGCCGATACAAACCCATGACCAAATTTACCACCATTGAGTAGGCTGCTGATACCACCCACTAATGCATGAGCTGCAACTTTTTTAATGCCAAAGGTCTTAAATTGCCCGCCAACTCCGGTAAACATCGCTGCCGTAAATGCACTTATCACCGCACCTTTAAGTGTTTGGGTTTGTATCCATCCTGCCAGCAAACCGCCCGCGATTGCTGCGTTAGTACCTGCGCCACTCGTCGCTATGGTGATGATAACGGCCATAATGGTCGGTAACCATTTCGATAACACACTACCAAAGCTGTAACCACTGGGGTCTGTATAACGTAACGGATTGTTAAGTACGTAGGAATACCGGTTCAGATTTTGACTGTTTTGTGGGGCTTGTATAATCGGGTCGGCCTGCATGAATCGGCCTGTAACCGGGTCGTAAATTCGGCCATTCATGTGAATGATGTTAGCAGAATCAATGTGCTCATGACCTGTAAACCCCCGATTGGTGGTATCTGTAATATTCACCAACGTTGGCGCTGCCACAGTTTGAGAAATCATTGACCAGTTGGCTTTAGTAATATCGCTGCGCAGGCCAAAGGCATCAAAGTATAACTTGCTTTCAATTTTGCCAGTTTCATTTGTTACCGTATCAAGTGAGCCCAAATGGTCTTTGTACAGGTATTGTGTTTTGCTGGTGCCGTTGTTGTAGGTGATTTGCAACGCGTTGCCAACGTAACGCTTGGATTCGACAATGCCGGAGGGTTTTTGCACCACTTCAAGGTTGCCGATGTAAAAGGTTGTGGTGGTTTGGTTGTTTTTGATATCCACGCGCTTGTAGCGGTTTCTACCCGAGTCATAGACAAACGCGGTTGTGCCGTTGGTTTTGGCATCAATGTAGGTCGGCTTATCAAAGTGACTGTAGCTCACTGCACGGGTTTCAACGCCATTTTCAGTGGCGCTGGTTTGATTGCCATTGGCATCATATTGATAGCCAAGTGCACCAATGGCTGTTACAGCATGTGAGCCTGTTGTGCCGTGGTTATATTGATAAGTTGCACCATTGCTAACATCAGACTTTGTTAGAATATTGCCGTTGGGGGCGTACGTTAACGACTGAGGTATATAACCTGTTGTTGCTTCAAGCCGGTTGAGTATGTCAAAAGTAAATGACTGGTCAACGCCACTGCTGATGTTGTTACGCCTGCGTAGATTGCCCGCACCATCAAACGCGTATTCAATCGATTGTAATCGCCCTTCGTCAGTCATTACGCTTTGGATTAATCCGTTGGCTTGGTTGTAAACTTTGCTGATGACTTTTGCGTTGGCATCGGTTGCACTGGTGACATTACCCATGGCATCCATAGCCAAAATTTCCATCAGTTTGGGCGGGTTGGTGTTAGCACTGTATCTGGCTTCGAGTTGTGACTTGAGGTAACCATTTTGATAAACATTGCGCGCCCCAAAGCCGTCACCTGTGGCATCAAACTGTTGAAAAACTCTACCCACTTCATCAAAAGTTGTTTCTTGGGTGTACTTCACACCTTCAATGGTTGGTGCGTTATCAGCGTCACACAAACGGCCATCTAAAATGGTGATGGTTTGAATGGCACGGCCAAATCCATCATAGACATAACAACGCTTGAAATTGCTGCCATGAACTTGCTCTTGAGCCAGTTGATGGCCATTAAAAGCAAAGGTTGTTATTTCATTTACACCGGTGCCTGTGGCCAAGCGCTGGGTTGTACGGCCAACGCTATCACGCACGAATAGCGTGGTAAATCCTCTGGCATCGGTTTGAGATGCCAGTCCACCTAAAGCGTTATAGGTGAATGACCAATAACCTTTGTCTGGGTCGTTCATTGATATTTTATGGCCATAGTCATCAAAATTGGTGATGATTTCGGCTAAATCGACGCCAGTGGTTTTGCTTAAATCACCTACCGAATTGTAGGTGTAACTAATGGTACCCGATTCGTCGGTCACCGATGCCGCTTCGCCGAAAATATTGCTGGCTTGAGATTTGGTTTGAGTGATGGTCGCATAAGTCGCATTGGTGCTAACGGCTGTCGTGCTGGTTGTCAGGCCCGCGAAGGTCATGATTGAGGTTGTGGCACTGTCGGCTGATATCGTTTGGGTGGTTCTGCCAAGGATGTCAAATGTACTGCTGTTCCAGTAGACAGTATTGCCTGAGTAAAAGGGTAAGGATTGTTTTACTGCCCGGCCAAGTGAGTCATATCGAGTATATTGATGTATCCAACTGTTGTTGGCAAAACCTTGTACCACGGTGGCCACTTCTCGACCCATTATGTCGAAGTATGTGTAGAGTGTTGGTTTGCCAGCGGCGGTTTTTTTGGTGGCGTAGTGGTAGCTTTCATCAATGGTTTGCCAATCCGAATTAGTGACATCTGCCGCCAACCGACGGATAACTGTGGCCGAAGCGCCCGTGTTATCTCGCGAGAAATATAAACGGCCAAAGCTGTCATATCGATTTTCTGTCACAATGCCGTTTATGTCTGTCGCTTGTGAGATTGCGCCTAGTGCATTGCGATTGTTTACTGTGGTTGCAGTAAACAAATGATCACCTGAGGATTTTACGAAACGTATATTTTGCGGATCAAAAATGGTTTTGGCTTTGCGGTAAACCTTGCTGGCATGTCCTGTCGTATCAACATTCACTTGTGAGCCACAGCTGTTGAAGTAATGCTGGCTGCATTGGGTACTTTTTGTGATCCGCCCGTAGTTGTCGTAGGTATGCGATGTTTTTAAGTAAGTTTGTGAGTTTTCATCGCCAACTTTATTCGGCTCAATAATTGTGGCTGTCAGCAGGCCATTGGTTGGGTGATATTCAAAACCAGAGGTACGTACAATGTCGGTTTCACCTGCCCGGGCGTGAGTGACCACAGTGTTGGTCAGGCGGTGTAACCACCATTGTTGCTTGTTATCAACGTAGTTGTTTACTGTTGTTTTACTCGATTGTACGGCTGCATTGGCATCCATACTGGCATAGGTTTCTACAACTACGCCGGTCAGTTCTAAATAGCCGCCAAGTGTCGCTTCGCGTTTGGTATTGGTGGTTTTGCTGCGACTGATAAAGGTGGTTGTGCTATCGGAGTTCAGTGAATAACCATCGGTAATGTTTTGATAGATATATGGGGTGCTTACAAGTCCATTATGCAGGGTTTGGGGCAGGCTGAGTATTGCATCATTATAGATATTACGAGCAGATGACAATAGTTGCGACGTACCTGTACAGCTAACGTTACCTAGGCATTTTTGAGTCGTTACCGGCATGCCAATGTACGGGAAGTCTTGTCGATAGGTGGTTATTGTCGTGACGTCTGACTGTGGGTCATAACTGATGACTTTTTCAAAACCCAGCAAGCCGCGGCCACCCGTCTGTGCTCGTGAACCTTGGTAACGATAATTGACGCTCAGGGTTGCACTGGCATTAAAAGCCGTACCGCTAGCATTATAACTGGGTGAATCGGAGGTGACACTGCTGACCACACGTGTTGGCGTGACTAAATCAAAAACGGGTGAGCCACGTCCATAGTCATCAATCAGGTGCGCGTCTTCGCCTTTGGTGTAAACGCTGGTGTCGGTCAGTGGCTTGTATGTAATTTCAGTTGTTAAGCCAAAGCCGTTGGTGATGGTTTTTATTTGGCTATTGTGGTTTTTATTACCCCAAGTATACAAATCCATTGATTCGTCAGCATAATTGACCAGCAAAAAGTCCATCTTGGCATTTTGGGTGGCATCTAGCCATATCGGTGCCGATGTATCAAAGTCCATGGTCATTAACAATGCACTTTGTCTGTTATCAAAGCCGCCATTGTTGAAGGTGTGATAGTACCAGTTACCTTGGGTCGCTTGCTCTAATTTGTAAAAATACATAAAGTCCAGCAGGCCATCATCATTCATATCGGCAAATTGGCCATTTTTAATGTCATAAGCCAAATTGCCAATTGGCTGTGCTGGGGCAAACCCATTACCTGTAGAAGCCAAAAATTCCCAGCTGCCATTGGTCATATTTTGCTGAATGACATCACTTGTGCCATCACCATTGATATCAGTGCTGAAAATATCACCACCTGCATTGTGGTTGTCAATGATATGACCCGGCTGGCAAGTGTCAGCTGCTGATGCGTTACCTGGCGCATCACCAATAACAACGTGACTCCAGCTCTCGCCAGGTAATCGCTGCCACGGTGCAAAAGTGATGACATCTTGTGCTGAAATATGTGTGGTATAAACTTGTTTGTATGAAGTCGACTGAGCCACCATGCATTGTATGGTTTGGGTCGGGTCATCAGGGTCTGGTATTGGTGCTTGTGTTTCGATTACCTCGACCATTCTGACCATTAAATCAGTTAAACCATCGCCATTAAAATCGGTGGCATTGCCTGCTTCAACATAGGTATTGACGGTTTCGCTAGGCTGAGTATTACTGCTTGCCTGCGCCGCTGCAAATCCATTTCCATTTCCATTGCCATTGCCATTGCCATTGCCTTTTATTTTCCCGTACTTTTTGAACCATTCGTCATAAGTTAGGCGGGCCGTAATTTTTTTGCCTTTTGCGCTTGCGCTGATGTGGTTGTTAAACGCAAAGTCATTAGCCGCTTGTGTAAAAGTATCTGGAAACTCAACCGATACAGGTTCTGCAAATGAGCCTCGTAAGTTGATGCGAATTTGATTACCTGTCGTGGTCCGGTAAACCATATCGGGCAGTCCATCACCGTTAATATCGGTAAATGAAGTTGACATCCCCCCACCACCAATCTGTGTGGTGTCAAAAGAATCGCCATCATCTGTGAGGGTTAACAATAACCATTTTATGGTGTTATTGAGTCTATGCACTAACACAATATCCTGTTTACCATCGCCATTGGCGTCAACCACAAACCATGTTGGGGTAAATGTTTCATCAGCAGATATCACGTAACCACTGCGGATGTCCAATAGAGGATATCGTTCGTCTCCCACGCCACCGTCACCTCGATGGAAATTAATCACATAGCGGTCTTTTTGTTGGTTATTTTGTTCATTGAGTTTGCGAACATAACCAAAGTCAGTGATCCCGTCACCGTTATAATCTATCGGAAACAAACCGGTAAGTGTGGCTAAACTAAATGCAAAATCCGCTGTTTGTGGGCCAGCGTAACTGACGTATTCGTTCTGCCAGTCGAAACGGGTTGGGTTCAGGCAAACGCCAGCAAGGCTACCATCGCATTGCTGGATGCTGCCCAGTTGAGTCTGGTTATTGATGATCGGATTAGGTTTATCGTAATTAAAGTGGTAGCTGCTAATGGTTATCTGGTCGTGATTTATAACGGTAATCTGATCCAGCCTTGCCGTTTGCGACATTTTCACACCTGCACTGTAACCTTCGGTTATGTCCTGCCGGGTATTGCTGTATTGAAAATCAACGGTATTGTCACTGTATTCAATGGTATCAATTTGTACTTCATGCTCGCCTTCGCCAGTAAGATAATTGAAGGCGATACTATTGTTCTGCGCCATATTGTCTTCAACTTTGCCTATCAACCAGCTGACAATTGTGGGGTCATCAGTGCTCACCTCA
>CALKGI010000106.1 GCA_938085045.1 uncultured Alteromonadaceae bacterium | reverse complement strand
ATGGCTCATTTACCCACACGAGTAAATAATGACAGATACAGCACTAAACATAGAAATTGACGAAGACAATCACAACCCGCTTGAACACCTAATCTCAATCGGTATACAACTATCTTCAGAAAAAGACACCAATGTCATTCTCGAACACATATTGGTCAGCGCCAAATCCATCAGTAATGCCGATGGCGGCACCATTTACTCCATCACACCTGATAACGAACTGAAATTCGAGACCCTGCTAAACGATACCTTAAACATGTCGCTCGGCGGCACCACTGGCAATCCGATCCCGTTTCCAACCATCCCTTTGTATGTTGATGACCAGCCCAACAAAAAAGCGCTGGTGGCACTAGCAGCAGCAACAAATACCGTAGTCAATATAGAAGATGCCTACGAGGTCAAAGAATACGATATGACCGGCGCGCGCAACATGGATGAAAAAACCGGCTACCGCACCAAATCAGTGCTGACTATCCCCATGGCGAATCACGAAGGTGATCTCAATGGGGTTATGCAACTGATTAACGCCCAAGATGATGAAGGCAACGTGATCTCGTTCAGCGACGAAACTGAATACCTGATCAGAACATTAGCGTCACTGGCGGCCATAGCGTTAACCAATAGGCAGTTGATTGATGGGATGGAAGAGCTATTTCAATCAATCACCCGCTTAATAGCGAAAGCCATCGATGAAAAATCCCCCTACACAGGCGGACATTGCCGCCGAGTGCCCGAATTGACCTTAATGATTGCCGATGCAGTTCACGAAACAGATATAGGACCGCTTGCCGATTTTGAAATGACCGACAAAGACCGCTACGAACTCAGCATTGCTGGGTGGTTACACGATTGCGGCAAAATCGCCATACCCGAAGCGGTAATGGACAAATCCACCAAACTGCAAATGCTCTTTGATCGCATAGAACATGTCGACGTAAAATTCGAAGTGGTCAAAAGAGACTTAACCATCGCCCATCAGGCGCAAGTAATTGCCATATTAAAATCAGGCGATGCCCAGCAGATTGGCGCACTTGATGAACTTGAACAAACCCTAGAAGCACAACTTGCCAAGCTTGATGCCGACCGAGAGTTTTTACGCATTGCCAATATTGGCGGCGAATACATGCGCCCAGATGCACAACAAAGGGTGATAGACATCGGCCGGGAACATAATATAGACGTTGCTGGAGAATCTCAGCAGCTGTTAACCGAAGGCGAGATATATAACCTTAAAATAGCAGCGGGCACCCTAACCGAAGAAGAGCGAGCGGTGATCAATCACCACATGGACATCACGATAGAAATGCTCGAAGCTCTGCCATTCCCCAAACATCTGCAAAACGTGCCAGAATACGCGGGCGGCCACCATGAAAAAATGGATGGCACAGGTTACCCCAAAGGATTAACCCGCGATGAAATGTCAGTACAAGCCCGCTTAATGGCCATAGCCGACATTTTTGAAGCGCTAACCGCCTCAGATAGACCTTACAAAAAAGCGAAGAAAATCAGCGAATGCCTATTTATCATGGGTAAAATGAAACTCGGCAATCACATCGACCCAGAATTATTCGATGTGTTTGTCGATAAGAAAGTTTACATGCAATTTTCTGATAAGTTTCTCGGTGAAGACCAAATTGATGAGATTGATTTGAGCAAGATACCGGGGTATATTTTGCCTGCCAATCGGTGATGGTGTTTCGCCGCCTACGACTGTGATTGGTTTTAACTACCGATGACAGCAACAACCCCAATCATCACTCTTCAATCAACTGCCGAATCAAATACGAACTATCGCCATCACCAAGGTGTTCAGTCAAATAAGGCAAAATTGCTTCGGCTTGCCTAGTCAATGTCCACGGAGGATTAACTATAAATAAGCCGGTGCCAGTCATGCCGTATTCTTCGTTATCGGGCGCCATTTGCAATTCAATTTGCATTACATTACGCACATTAGAGTCACAAAACTGCTGTTGCATTTGGTCGATATAATGACGATGCACCACCGGATACCACAACACATAAACGCCGCCACTAAATGCTCGGTAGCCCTTAGTAATGGCAGTAACCGCATCAACATAATCGGTTTTCATTTCATAAGGAGGATCGATTAAAACCACACCTCTACGAGTGGCTGGGGGTAATTGCCCTTTTAATGATTTGTAACCATCGGTTTTGTATACCTGTACTTTTCTTTTGTTTTCAAATAGCTCGCTAAGCAGACCAAAATCAGTAGGATGCAAATCATAACAAAACGCGGCGTCTTGACGGCGTAAAAAGTTCTGTGCAATAGACGGAGAGCCGGGGTAAATGTTGAGTTTGTTGTTTGGATTGAGATCGTGAATTAGCTCAATATATTGCGTTAAATCTTCAGGTAAATCATTGCGTTGCCACAGTTTGGCGATACCATCTAGGTATTCACCCGTTTTTTGTGCAGTCGCATCGCTCAATCGATACATACCTGCGCCCGCATGAGTGTCGACGTAGCTAAAGCCCTTTTCTTTGTTGAGCATGTAGTCTAATACCAGCGACAAAACTGAGTGTTTTAAAACGTCGGCAAAATTGCCTGCGTGAAAGGCGTGGCGATAACTTAACAAAATGGCAGCTCTTCAATAATCGAATGGACCGCCAGTATAATCGAAGCCGCCGCTATTTGCGATTGCCGGGTTTTGTCGATAGATAAAAATCGGCCATTACCTGATGAAATAAAATGAAGTTATACCAATGACATTAATTCACTGGTCTGATTTTGCCGATGTGTCGGACCAATTGCGAAAATAAGCAGTAGCAAGGCATTAATCACCGCCACTAGTCACTCTAATGGCAAGATTAATAACGAAGCTAATGCTTATTTTAGCCAGCAAAATGACCAGTTAATTAATGGAGTTGGTATTATATTGGCTCAGACCATGGCCGCCGCCAAAAAGCTTAATGAAAAGTTTGAATCCCGCAACCAGCTAAGCGTGCATCAAAGGTATTAGAACCCACATTATATTGTACGGCTGAACGAACAATAGAGTTTTGGGTGGCTGTGGCATCGCGCGAACCCACTATGCTTTGCTTTGGTCGTTCGTTGGTGGCAACACTATGAAATACTGAGTTGGTGACTGCGTTCAATTGCTCGATGTCGTCATGAACCTGCAACTGCTGTGGTGCCACTTCGTCAAAGACAAATTCGCTTTCGTGATTAATATTCTCGACCTCATTGGTCGTTTCACTCATGACGGTTTCGGCAAATAAGTAGTTGAGTATGTTCATCGGTAATGCACCTGAATTAGTATTATTAGTAGAGGTTTTAACCTCTTGGTTGTTTCGAAGACGGCATCTTAATGATTGGGCACAGAATGTACAAATGAGAAAATTTTGGGCGGTTGATTAGATTTTCTAATGGCGGGTAAAGCTACGGATTAATGGCCACTAGGTGGCCACTATAATGATTGAATTAATGATCACCAGCATGTTTGTTGTTGGCTTTAAAACCGGGGAATTTGTCGCTGGCATATTGAGCATGGCAGCTAGCACAGGTTTCGTTCATTTTGTAGATGTAGTAGTTAACCAATTCCATATCGTGTTCTTTGGCAACATGGGCCAGCATACCCGCGTAGTTATGGAGTTTTTTGTCGAGCTGTTTAAACCCCATAGGCAATTTGTCGTGTAGTTCGTGGCGTTGTTTTTTGGTCAGTTTTTGTTTCATGATATAACTGTGCTTGATTTGATGACCAACCGATGAGATTTTACCCCAGTTACCCGACACAGTGGCAAAAACCAATGATTCCATGCCGCCTTTAATTTGCTGCATTTCTTGGTTTAAGACAGCGCGCAATTCTTGGGAGATGTGAATCGATTGTGCTTTATGCTCGCCGTGATGCTTGCCCTTACTTTTGGCCTGACTTTTGGCCTTTTCATAACCATGTTGTTTGGCTTTGCCATTAGCCTTGTCGTGACTCTTTTCATGACCATCTTGATCAGCGGCTATCGCAGTTACAGAGGCACATACAAGCAGTGCGGTTAAGAGTTTTTTCATGTTGTTCTCGGTTGTTTTAGGGTAATGATACTCATCATAGCTTACCCCATAACAATTTCAAACCTTGTCCATTGGCCCGGTTCGCAATCGAGTGAATAGCCAAAGTTATGCTGATTGAGTATTTCACGAATGAGCATTAAACCAACCCCTTGGCCATTTCGTTTAGTGGTATAAAAAGGTTTAAACAGATTATGTTTGTCTTCAATTGACAAAATACCGGCTGAATCTTCGACGGTCAACTTAATGCCTTTTTGGATGTCTTCAACCTTTACTGTTAACACGCCGTTTTTATCAATCGCTTCATAAGCGTTTTTGATGAGGTTAATTAGCACCAATTCAAACAGGTGAACATCAAGGTTTACGGTCACTCCGCCTGACGGTATTTGCTCGACCCACGATATATTGCGCCGGGTCAATTCAGCCTGAAACATCACCTGAACGTTGGCAATTAATTGCACCAATTCAACCGCTCGACATTCAGGCATGGGTAAATGCACCACATGCGCAAGGCGCTTCATAAATTCGGCTAAATTACGGTTACGGTCAATCACTACCGTCAACGCATGGGAGTAGTCTTCTTGGTCTTCTTCACCCAGTTGCAGTGCGTAATCAAGACAACTGTCGAGCACGCTGTTGGTGGCACCTATGGTGTTGTTAACTTCGTGGCTGGTCATGCGAATGAGTTTTTCGTAAGCTTCTTTTTCTGCTGTGTGCATTTCTTCAGTGAGCTCTTCAAGCATCAAAAAATTCCGAGCAAAACCTCTATCGTAAAACTGCGATAATTGCACCCGAAAGCGTTTATCGTTAGACAACGGTATGAGCATAGGCAGTTGTTCGTAATTATCAACAATGGCCACAGACAGCGCCGTTGCCATGCTTTTAAGTGATTTTCCCTGATATTCGACTCCAGTTAACCCCAACATTTGCTGTGCTGCCGGGTTGACTGTCGTCATGCAATCATCAAAGTCGAAGATGACAATGCCTGTTGGCGTGGCTTGCAGCAGTTTGTCGAAAAACCCGCGTTGTTCGCCTAATGCTAGCTGTTCGTTATGCAGTTTTTCGAGCATTTGGTTGTAGATGCCTGCCAGTTCGTCAAGCTCGGTCACACCATAAGGCGTTATTCTTGAAGCAAAGTCACCTTGCTTTAATACCTGATGACTAAAATTGATGAATTCTATCGGCCGCATGGCCTTCTTAACCAAATTAATGCCTACCGGCAGTGACAACAACACCAGCCCTTCGACGATAAAGAACAAAGGCAAATCGTCTAACCATAAAAAATAGCCGCCAAGACAGCTCAATATCACATAAAAAAAGCCGAGGTAACTGTAGAGTTGATTGCGCAGGCTCAAGGGGCAATCCCGTATTTTTCAAGGCGGCGATAAAGTGCCTGACGAGTCAAACCTAATGCGCTGGCGACTTGGGTGAGGTTGTTATCAAATTGGCTCAATGATTTTTCTATCATGACCTTTTCGACTTCTTCGAGGGTGAGTCCGGTGACTGGGATATTGTCTTTAGTGTTGGTTAGAGGCTGTGATTCGCTGGCGGCTTGGGTTTCGGTAAACACGTCTCGGGTCAATATTGTAGCGCCACTCATTAACACGGTTCGTTCAATCACTTGGGTGAGCTGGCGAATGTTGCCCGGCCAAGGTTGGTGAATCAACCAAATTTCACCATCTTTAGCCAACGTCACACCACTCATGCCATACCGACTAGCCAACGAGGCCAGCACTTTGTGGGCAATTAGCGGTATGTCTGTTGGCCGCTCTCTTAAAGGCGGTAAACGCAGCGTGATTAGATTGATTCTATACAACAAGTCTTCACGAAAATCACCATCGGCAACCAACTGCTGTAAATCACAATTGGTGGCAGAGATCACTCTAACGTTGGCTTTACGGGTTGTCGACGAGCCGACCGCCTGATAGGTTTGATCTTGCAGTACTCTTAATAATTTAACTTGCGATGACTTGTCCAAATCACCAATTTCATCTAAAAAAATAGAACCTAGATGCGCCATTTCAAAGCGCCCTTTTCTATCAGATTTTGCGTCTGTGAATGCGCCTTTTACATGACCAAACATTTCGCTTTCAAACAAACTACCGGGCACACCGCCTAAGTTAACCTTAACCAACTCGGCGTTTTTTCTCGTTGAATTATGATGTAGTGCGTTGGCGATAAGTTCTTTACCTGTGCCACTTTCACCAAGGATTAACACCGGTGCATCGGTTTTGCTGATACGCCCTACGGTGCTTAATACTTGCAGGAATTTAGGGTCTTGTCCGACGATTTCAGTAAAGTCGAACTGCTGGTCTAATTCAGCTCGGCTGACTGAATTGGTGGGCTTATCATGCTGTAAATCGAGTGCGGTTTTAATCACTTGCAGCAAATGCTCATTGCTCCACGGCTTGCTGATAAAGTCGTTGGCACCAAGCTTCATACCGGCTACCGCCAAGTCTATCGACCCCCAAGCGGTGATTAAAATCACAGGCAGTTTGTCATGAATTGCACGAATGGCTTGCAGTAATTCAAGCCCTTCTTCGCCTGTGGTGCTGCGCGAAAAATTCATGTCGTGAATGACAAGTGCAGGCGAATGAGTGCTTAACAACTCAAGTGCCTGCGCCGGGTCATACGCCGCAATCGCCTTGTAACCGGCCTTTTTTAATAATAATGACAATGACATGGTGACCGACTCATCATCGTCTACGACCAATATGGTCTGCTTTTGTGACATTTATTTCGTTTCCAACTTCTATTTCGCGCTAAAGATATCAACATCAAAACCACCACGGAGGTACTTTGAAAATTAAAAGAAAAATCAAAAGCTTTTTAACCACAGAGAGCACAAAGAACACAGAGAAACCAAAACAGGTAGTATTGTTCTTAGCTTTTAATCTTTACTCTGTGTCCTCTGTGCCCTCTGTGGTTTAATCTTTGATCTTTGATCTTTAATCTCTTCCAAAGGCCAATTACTCAAAATGCAAAGCCTCGGCGGGGTCATACCGGGCTGCCATCAACCCGGGGTAAAAAGCACACAATGCCGTTAAACCACAAATCAGCACAGTACTGAGCAGAACCGATTTAAAAAACATGCCCCAAGTAAATATCTCAAACACGCCCAGCAATGGCACTTGTGCCAACAAAATGGTGCCGACAATAACGGCCAATATAGCAAATGCCACCAGCTCCATAATGATCATGCCTTGCACATTTGCGCCCGTTGCGCCCAGCGCTCGGCGCAGGCCTATTTCGCGGGTGCGGCGGGTGACATTCTGCCACAATACACCAAACAAACCAAAACACACCATTAACATTAAAAAGCCACCAACAACGGCCACTAAAATAACGTTTTTCATATTATTGTTAATATGTAGGCGGCGTAATTGCGACCAAGTCTGCACTTCAAAATCCCAGTCTGGCGCGGCTGAATTGAGCTGACTCATCAATTTTTCTTCAAATTCAGCTGGCACACCCGGTTTCATCACCAAAGCATAAGCATTGAACCATGCTTTTGTGTTGTTGACATCATAGCGCAAAAACATCTGATGACTGCCCGTTGAAAACTCTCCTTGTTGGCGATAGTCTTCGAAAACCCCGACAACACGGCGCACTTCACTCTCTTCCTGATCATATTTAACCACATCAACCTCTTTACCAATGGGGTTCTCATCGCCAAATATCTCGTCACTGAGGTTTTTGTTGATCACCACAGCCTGATAGCTCTGGCCGTCATCCTCGGGGCCAAACCAACGACCTTTAAGCAATTTCATACCAATACCTAGGGGGGCACCATCGCTGCTGCCGTTGAGATTGGCGTTGAATGTTTTTCCCTTATAGACAACATCATCGTTCCATCTCATGCCCAAAAATGGGCTGAAAGTGAGTGTATAGGCGCCTTCAATTTCTTCCATTTGCGACAACATATTCAGTATATTGACCCCTCGCACCCTTGAGGGTTCTTCCCAGCTAGCCGACGGATAAAATTGCACCGACCATGTATTTTGGTAATTAAAACCCAGCGGTTTGTTGTATAAACCCCAATTGTGCAGCAATATCGCCGATACCCCGACCAGCACCAAAAAAGCAGCGAGTAATTCAAGTAAAATCAAGCTATTGGCTTTTTTGCGTTTCCACGCCATTTTTAAAATATGTTTTAACATTAGATGGCTCCTTTGAGGGCATCAACCGGGTTAAGTCGCGACATTTTGATGGCGGGCAACAAGCCAGACATCAAACCAAATGCGGTGATGAGTAATAAGCCCAAACCAAACACCCGAAAATTAATGGTGAAATTGGCGTAAGCAATCAAACCCGAACTGCTGATAAACATCAACGCAAAATAAGTGCAAACGAACCCCAATAACCCACCAATCAAGGTCAGTACTAAATTTTCAACCATAAACTGGCCAATCAGTGTCTTGCTTGAGGCACCAAAACTTTTACGTACACCAATCTCTGCTGAGCGTTCCATAATACGGCTGATGTTAAGATTAATAAGATTGATTGTCGGTAGAAACATAAACAACACCATGGCCAGCACAATCAACCCAATCAACTTGTTGGCTCCGCTGTCTTTTTTGGTGTGGTTTCTAAAGAAATTACGGGCAAAATTTTCGAATTTACTTTCGGCATTTGAATAGGCTTTAGGAAAGCGTTTTTGCATTGGATATTGATAATTGGCAATCGTTGTGGCGTACTCATCTTTAATTTTTTGTACATTAGATGCCTCATCGGCTTGCAACATGGCACCGAACCCGCCCATATGGTTGGTGAGAAAATGTTGCTTTTTGGTGGCAAACATAGGTATCCAAATATCTGCACTGGCCACTTCATTCGTCTCAGATTCATTTTCAACCACGCCAATAACGGTATAGCTGACACCACCAGTTTTGATGGTTTTACCCAAAGCACTTTGCTGGCCAAAATACTGTTTTTTGGTGGTTCGATTTATCACCGCAACGTAGTCGCCTTGTTTGTCTTCGCTGTCGCCAAAAGGCCTGCCTTCAATGAAGTCAAAATCTAATATGCGCCAGTAATTGGCATCGGTGCGTTTTAGCTGAGACTCAATTTTAAGCCCATTTAAAAATCCGGCTGTCGTACTATTGTTGCTGTAACCACTAACGTATTGTGGAGTTTCCATTTTATACAGATAGTCTTTGATTAAAGCATACCCAATACTGCCAAGGTAACCTCCGCTGCTATCTTCACGATAAAATGCCATTCTATTAACTGTCAGCGTACGTTCACTGTGTTTTTCGGCCCCTTTGGGGTAAACCATATCTTCATAAAAACTGGTGACGATCATCAGTGCGCTCAGAGTGAATGCGATACCGAACAAACTGATGAAAGTGTAGAATTTTCGTCTTTTCAACACTTTTAACGCCAAGATAAAGTAACTTTTAAGCATGATGTGAGTTCTCCTTCCCTTAATATCAGTGCAATAATTGCCCATCAAAAATACGAACAATACGACCTGTTCGGCGGGCCTTTTCTTCATCGTGAGTCACCATGATGATGGTGGTTTCATCGTTTTGATTGAGGCTGTTCAATATACCCATCACTTCATCACCCATGGCGCTGTCGAGGTTGCCCGTGGGTTCATCTGCCAACAAGATTTGTGGTTTACCGACAATGGCTCGAGCAATAGCAACACGCTGTTGCTGACCACCAGATAATTGAGTTGGGTAATGGTCCACACGACCACTCAAACCCACTTTATCAAGTGCTTCAAGTGCCAAACGCTTACGTTCTTTACTCGATAACTTGCGATAAAGTAGTGGCAATTCAACGTTATCTCGCACCGAAAGGTCGTTTATCAGGTGGAAATTCTGAAAGATAAAACCAATTTTGTTATTGCGAATATGGGCAATGTCTTTATCTCGGTAACTTTCAATCTTTTGCTCATCAATATAAATGTCGCCTGAACATGGTTTGTCGAGTAAACCAATTACATTCATTAAGGTCGACTTACCGCAACCCGAAGGGCCCATGATAGAAATGAACTCCCCCTTTTTGATGTGCATTGAAATATCCCGCAGGGCTAGGGTCTCGATGTTTTCGGTCTGATAGGTCTTGTTGGTATTTTCTATTCTGATCATAAAATTTACTCCTACTGAACTTGTATTTGTTTAAGGTGTTCGTATTCGCGCATGTCTGAGACAATGATCTCGTCGCCTGCCTCAACCCCTTGTAATAATTGAACAAACTTGGTGTTACTCATGCCAATTTTGACTTGTTGTCGGGTAGCGATACCATCGCGTAGCACAAACACTTCTTGTATCTTGCCGCCGTTAAATACCACGCCGTTTTTGACTCTTAAACTGCCAGATGTATGTTCTGTCACGACTTCGAGATCAACTTGAAGGTTCGGTCGTAACCCGGCCAAATTAGGTTCGTTCAATTCAACCTGTATTTGCATTGAACCATTGCTTACCGATGGCAGTACCTGACTGACTCTGCCAAACACCAATTCAGTACCAAGTGTTACTTTAACTTGTTGACCACTAACCACTTTTTGCATGTACAAATCAGACATAGTGCCGTTAATACGATAGCTGGTGAGATTGGCAACACTCGCTAGCGTTTCACCTTTGCTAATGGACTTACCCAGTTGTTCGGTCAACGAGGTCAAAATGCCATCGTAAGGTGCTCTAACAATGCTGTGTTCTAGTAATTGCTGCTGTTCTTTATGTTGCTGAGTCAAAATTTGCGCTTCGAGCATGTTGCGCTCTATATCGGTGGTGGTTTGCTGCTTAATGTCTTGCATTTGGCTGTTGAGTTGACGAATTTGAATTTTGCTCTTTTTAACCACCAGTTCAGCACTGTTCACGTCAAGTTCTGACACAGTGTTGTCTTTAAACAAGATTTGATAGCGGCTGAGCTTAACCTTATGGCTGGCTAAATCTATTTCGAGCAATTCTTTGTTGGAGTGCAACTGGCGCAATTGACGCTGTTGGTTTTGTTGCAGCGCTTTTTTCTCCACCGCTTTTAAAGCCAATTGATCATTGAGTTTGTCTAACGCGATGACAACCTGCTCACTATCGAGTTGCAAAATTGCATCACCGGCTGTCACCGGGGTGCCTACTTTGATGAACAGTTTTTTAATTCTTGAATTCAAAGGGCTAGTGATCAGCTGCTCAAACCTTGGCACTACAACCCCAGATGCAGAAATACCAGTGCTCACTTCACCCATTTCAACCTTGGCAATACGAACGTCGATACGCTCAACCGAAGGTGAGAGCAACTTGTTGATGCCAAACAAGCTCAATCCAAACACGGCAACAGTCACTGCGACGTTTCTAAATAACTTATTGCGCTTTTGCTTGTGCACTTGTGGGTCAATCGCTTTGTCCATTTTCGGCTCTCACTTTAACAATTCTTGGTGTACGGTATTACAAGGGTTATGCCAAAGTGGAGATTTGAACCTGATTAATTTTAGGTTGTTGATTTTATTGATGTTTAATAGAATATATAGAAAGGTATTTAAATATTGAGCGCAGTGATAGGTAACTGCATACCGACCGTTTTCGGCGGGTATGTCCGAATTCGGACGGTCTCACTATTAAGGTCAAAAGCTTAACACCTAGGCACAGCGGAATATCAGAAAAAGATACAAAAACAAAAGGGAAATAAAACAGAAAAAGCCCGAACGGGCAAGTTTAAATAATATTGAATGGGCAAGGCCATGGAACTGTGTTCTTCAATGGCCTTGATAAATCCAGAATCAAATCAAGCGGTTTCACCACTCAAAAAGGCACCGAACTCGTGGGTGGCATCTGACCAAGTGTCGTCGACATCGCTGACCTCGGCGGCATCTGATCCAGTGTGACACCACTTTACTAGTGCCTGTAGTCCCGTTTCGTCGCCTTCGGCGACCATTTCGACTCGACCATCGCGTAGATTTCTAACCCAGCCTGTCAGGTTTTCATCAATTGCAACACCTTGCGCAGTGGCTCTAAACCAAACGCCCTGTACTGAGCCTGAAACGTAAATATGTACTCTTTTTATTGCCATATTAAACTTTTTATTATTGTACCAAGTTAATTTTACTTTAGGCCATAGATTGAAAAAAAACCATCTTTGAGTGGGCTTTTTTACATTGCATTACAGCCTGATTTAAAAGAAGTAATTGAGTGACAGACTCATCTGTGACTCATCTTCATCTATGAAGCTACCATTGTCCAAAAGTCGTGTTCTTTGTCCCCCAGCATCGATAAACAGCACTTCACCGATCACCGACCAAGGTTTACCAAAGGCTTGCCATCGAGTTGACAGAGTCAACGCTTTTCCCTTGTCGTTAGACTCGCCAGGGATTCGCGTACCATCAACCATATCGAACTGTTCCACACGAACAGTGTGGTCCCATTGCCCATGGTGATAATTGGCTAGAATATAGGTTGTTTCAAATTCAACACCCACACCCATAACCGGCGGATTGCCCATCGACGATTTGCCATTCATGGTTTCGCCGAGTAACGTCCAGTTGTCGTTTATCTGCCATTTTACACCGAGGATAGTAAACATGGTAGACCATGCATATTCACCGCGATACAGGGTGCCGCTACCGTTGTTATCAAGGAATGTGATGTTGAAGCTCAAATCAGCATTCGGTGACCAGTAACCATGCGCTACGACGCCATACTTGTAATCTAAATCTCGACCAAACGGTTTACTACCATCATCCCGTTGCACCGAAAAAATACCACTGTCAATATTGGTGATCTCGGGCAAATTAAGTATTTCGCCATAAACACTTTTATGTCGTCCGAGCGACCAACCACGCCAAGTCAGTTGCGAACCCATCGAATCGTTGCCAATAAAACTCATGGCACCAAAACCAAACGCACTAAAATCATCATTCTCATCAGCTATCCAGTCGTACTTAACTTCTAAGCCGATGGGTCGAATTTCTTGAGCTATCCAAGTGTTTAGCGCTGAAAAATTATTGCTGTAAGGCGAATCCCAAAAATCTTCGGTGTTTTCAAACGATGAGGGCAAAAACATTTGTCCCATTGTTAATGTAACCGTTCGATTCTCGTCTGGTATGAATTGATAATACCCGTACATTTCGACCAACCCAACATTGCCGTGCTTGCTATTGCCTTCATCGGTCAATTGTAAATGGCTGTAAAATCCCCAGTTTTCGTTGCTGTAATCGTAAGCCAATTGTAATTGGCCTGACAAATCAAACGCGTCATCCCCTTCAAGGCGGCTCATATCCGCTGAATTTGTGCCTGCTATCGCATCAGATTGACTGATAATAACCGCAGCCTTACCCGAAACCTCATGTTCAGAATCCGCATAAGCATTGGATAAAAGCAGTAAACTGGCGGGAATTAACCACAAAAAGCTAGATTTAGGCGAATGTTCGAACAAAAACTGACTATCCATTCAAGTTAGCAACAAGCTGCATAAGATACCAGAAACTGACCTCACTTGCCTCGTTCTTGATGACTTTTTTGTTTCAGTTTGTTTTTTTGTTCGACTTTTTGTTCGACTCTATCTTCATCTTTAGTTTTCGGGGCACTAGGCAGTGCATCAAGAAACAAAAAGTCTTTAAGTTTCATACGACCACGGTCTTTAAAATCTAATTTATGATCGCGGGCTCTTATTTGGCTGGCATATTTATATTTGAGTTTACGGTAACGTTCTTTAACTTCATAGCAATTGGCTTGCACACCGATGGTTTTAGCGGCTTGTTGAAAATCTTCTGCAGCCTCAATAATAATTCTCTTATGTTTGAGTTCGTGGGCAGTAATGAATCCAATTAACTGTTTCCACCATAATTGGTGCTTTTCGCTGCGCTGCTCAACGTTGGTCCAACGAGGCAAGGTAATAGTGATGTCTAGTTGGGTATCAAAGCCATGCAGTTTACAACTCTCATCCTTTGTTGTGTAGGTAGTGTCATTTTGGCTATTTGAATGAACCCAAGCATACGCATCGCCCATGATTGGTGATTTAACGATTTTTAGTTTGTTAATCAAGTCTTTGGGGTTGTTAGCCTTGAGTTCGATATACTCTACTTCTGTATAAACCGTGACCTCGGCTGTGCTCAATGTGCTAAAAGCCAGCAAAGACACCAAAACAACAGGTTTAAACATAAGTAAATCCACAGAGTTAAGCTTTCAATGGCGTTACTTTATACGCAAGATGCGCTAAACAAAAGTTATTGCAGGATAAGGTGCGAAGTTTTTGAGATGAATGATGGTTAATCATGCCCAAGAAAAAAGCCACATCCTAAGAAGTGGCTTTTCATTTGTCTATCATCTTTAAATTAAACCAAAGGCTTAATTAGAAGCTGTAGTTAGCTTTCAAGTAGTAGAAACCACCGTTGAAACCAAATGGAGAAGTTTCGTAGTATTTACCACCCCAGCTATTGTTAGCTGCACCCGATTGAGCGGCAAAGGCCAATTCGTCTGGGTATTCGTCAAACAAGTTTTGAGCGCCAACACTAAGTGTGATGCTTTCAGTCAAGTGATAGCTCACTTCAACGTCAACTGTGTAAGTTGAACTTGCATTGATTTCTGTGCCCGGAGATTCTGCGGTACCAACCCAATCAACGTGTACGCCTTGGAATTCACCGTAGTAGTTCACACGAGCGAACATGCTTACTTCATCCCAGTTTTGTGACCAAGTGAACGTTGCACGATGGTTTGGTAAGTCGTTTTCGATGCGAGATACTTTGCCAAGGCCAGTGATGGCTGTGAACTTGTCAACTTCAGTTTCATTCCAGTTGTAAGCAATGTTGAAGTTAGTATCGCCATTTAACAATGCAGTTGAGTAGCTAACCACAACGTCAACACCTTGAGTGGTGGTGTCGAAATCGTTGGTGAAGAAACTCGCTTGCTGAATAGAGTTAACATTTGGTACGCCAGCGGCTTCCAAAATAGCTTTATCTGCATCGGTCAAAGTTCTACGCTCTGACTGAGAAATACGATCGGTTACTTCAATATTGTAGTAATCAACTGTGATGTTGATGTCATCAAGATTCCAAACCGCGCCAAAGGCGTAACTTTGAGACTCTTCTGGCGTCAACGGCGTAGCACCTAACTGTACTGCTACCGGATTTGTTGGTGGCAACAAGGCAGAATCGACCAATACACCGCCATCTAGTGAAGTTTGTACGTTAGAGTAGTTAGCTTGACCAACTGAAGGTGCTCTGAAACCGCTGTTTGCAGATGCACGCAACGAGAAATCATCATTTACAACGTATTGCGCAGTCACTTTGTAGTTAGTGGTGTCGCCAAATGAGCTGTAGTCTTCAAAACGAATCGCATAACCCATCAAGAAATCGTCAGTGAACTGCAATTCAGTATCAAGATAGAAAGCGTAGTTACGACGAGAGAACTTGCCAGCAGCTGTTGGTTTGAATCCTGGGAAACCATTAGAACCGATACCAAAACCTTGAGAAGTTAAAGGACCTGCGGTGAAAGACGCTACGTCTCCAGCAGTCACTTCAAAGGTTTCTGCATGCCATTCGTAACCACCGGCTACAACAACAGGTGAGGCCAAACCAAAATCAAATTCTTTGGTTAAATCGGCATTTAAGGTTTTTTCTAATTGAATGTGTTTACCTGGTTCGAAAACCGTTGGCGTATCTGGACCCAATGAACCATTTACCGTGTCGTAAATCACATAAGATGAAGCATTACGACCAATCGACAAGCTAAGGTCATAAGTCATGTCACCTTTCAATTCGCCTTTGGTACCAAAGGTAACCGCTGTATCAATGATATTACCACCGAAGTTAGGGGTGAAACCACCTGGTAACATTTCGTTGAAGGCAAAACAGTTTTGGCCAACAGCGGTGCTTGAATCAGCAATCAAACCGTAATCGGCTTGAGTTAATACATTGCCAGTGGTGATGTTAACCGTTGGGCATTCGATGCCAGTGCCAACACCATCAAGATCGGCTACTAATAATGTCTCACCGCCATCATTTGAGTAGATGCCACCACGAGTATGCGGATTACGGTAATAGAAACCACCTCGAATATCACGCTCAGAATAGTTAGCAAACATATAAGCATCACTAGTGCTGTTCAACTCTAAACCGAAGTTACCGAAAATTGTAATATCGTCATTAACCTCTGGAGAACCCCAGATTTGTGCCAAATCAGATACAGCAGTGTTGCCAGCTTGGATAAATGCAGCGGCGTCTGGACGTTGTACACTACGGCTGGTGGCATCAGAAGTTTTGTATTGGAAGCTTAAGTTAGCAAAACCGTCAGAAGATAGTGGCAAACCGATGTTACCAGAAATCTCAGAGCTATCACCGTCACCTTCGTAGTAAGAACCATGACGCATAGTCAAAGAACCGCCTTCTGAGGCATCTTTTAATACGAAGTTCATTACACCAGCGATGGCATCTGAACCGTATTGGGCTGAGGCACCGTCACGTAATACTTCGATTTGTTTGATTGCAGCACTAGGAATAACAGAGATATCTGGACCTTGAGCACCATCGTTGATACCACCACCTAATAAGGCGATAACAGAAGCACGGTGACGACGTTTGCCGTTTACCAAAATCAAGGTGCTGTCTGAAGACAGGCCACGCAAGTTAGCTGGGCGAACCAAGCTAGCAGCATCTGAAATAGGGTTAGTGTGAACGTTGAATGATGGCACAGTGCCTTTGATCAATTCCAACATGTCAGTGTTGCCTGCTTTACCCAACTCTTCTCCACCGATAATATCTACTGGTACAGGTGAGTCATCAACTGAGCGTGGCGCGCCACGTGAGCCGACTACGGCGATACGTTCAGGTTTTTCTTTCTTAGCAGTTGCTTCTTCAGCAAAAGCAATTGTCGAGGTACCTAGGGCCAGTGACACTGCGATAGCGAGTGTGCCAGCACGAAATTGAGCTTTCATATTGTTGTATGTCCTATTTGTTTATTATTAGCAGCCTCTATGTGCCGCTTTAATGTGGTAACAGTTTTTTATGGCTAATAAAGTATTTTATTTTGGATATACTAACCACCAGTCAGGGGTCGACGTTATCATAATCGTTTTTTGCTCGAATATTTAGTCTAAATTGCACATAAAGAGTTAAATAGCTGTTTTGAGGGCGATCCATCGGTATTTCGCGCCCCAATTCTTTGAAAAAATGTGGTAACAGCTTGCCCTTAACGTTAAATTAACCCCTTCTTAAGCGTATTCCATCCAAAAACAAGGTTTAAAGCCCATGATGAAAATCACTTCTGGTATTTTCGCTATTTTATTATTCAGTCACATAGGTGTCGCCAACGCAGTCACATTGAACAGGGTTGAAGCCCAAATGGTCAAACAGGTCACTGATGATGAACCCAAGGCTCGTGCCTTGCTTAAAAAAGTGGTCAATATCAACAGTGGTTCGATGAATTTTGAGGGGGTTAAAAAGGTTGGCGATATTTTTGCCCACGAACTAAAACAACTGGGTTTTTCAACCAAGTGGATAGATGGTAAAGCATTTAACCGTTCAGGACATTTGTTTGCCGAGCGTTTGGGCAAGGCCAATAGCCAAAAAAAGCCCCCAAAAATCTTGATGATTGGCCACCTAGACACGGTTTTTTCTAAAGACAGTGCGGTTCAAAAATACATAGAAATAGATGATACCTATGTAAAAGGCCCCGGCATCATCGACATGAAAGGTGGTGACGTTATTATCGTTTACGCCCTTAAAGCGTTAAAAGATGCAGGCATTTTAGACCAGTTTAGCATTCAGGTGGTGATGACCGGCGATGAAGAAAAGCGTGGTCGCCCGTTAGATATTGCAGCAAAAGTATTGATAGATTCAGCAAAATGGGCCGATATTGCATTAGGGTTTGAAAATGGTGATGGCGACCCGAAAACCGCCGTAGTGTCTAGAAGGGGTTATACCGGCTGGCAGTTGGCCGTTACAGGCAAACCTGCCCACTCATCACAAATCTTCCGCGAAGACATGGGTTATGGTGCCATCTATGAAACCGCTCGAATTCTTAACAGTTTTAGAACGCAATTATCAAATGAACCCAATTTAACCTTTAATCCCGGTTTGATAGTTGGTGGCACCCAAGCTGAGCTCGACACAGGTTCTGCCAAAGCCAAGGGTTATGGCAAACAAAACGTGATTGCTCAAACCACCAAAGTCAGTGGCGATTTAAGAGCATTGTCGCCCCAGCAGCAAGAAAAAGCGAAAAAGGCAATGCGTAAAATCGTCGCCAACCATTTGCCTCACACCAGCGCGACCATCACTTTTGAGCCGGGTTATCCACCAATGGAACCGTCTGATGGCAACAATAAACTGCTGAAAATTTATGACGATGCCAGTCGCGACCTTGGCTTTGGCCCAGTCAAAGCAGTAGACCCTCGCCGTGCTGGTGCCGCAGATATTTCGTTTAGCGCAAAGCATGTCGACATGGCCATTGATGGTTTAGGTTTAATGGGCCATTCATCGCATACTGATGACGAAACTGCTGATATTCGGACTTTAGCTTCGCAAACCAAACGGGCTGTGTTGTTGATGTATCGTCTGCTTAATCGCTGATTTGGTGGGCGCTTTGCGCCCTAGGTCAAGAGCCTCACACGGATAAACGGGGACGCGAAGGTTCACCGAGGAAAGACTGAAAAATAGAAAATACACTAATTAGTCAATGAAATTAAGCCCAGATGCTTTTTCGCTTTTAAATCTTGCTCTGTGAACCTCCGCGCCTCCGTGTCTCTGTGTAAAGTCCTTGACCTCGTTTTTACTCAATAACAGCATTGAGCAAATAACGCGGTGTTAAAGTATCCCGGGCATAATAGGTGCCCTTGGTTGAATAGGCCCCACCAAAAAAGACGGCTACCAAGCCGGTTTGTGGGTCGGCAATGATTTGCTGGCCCCCATTGCCACCAGCGTAAAATACCGTTTTGGTTTTACCATCAACCTCAAAATCTTTTAACCACCAGCCCAGACCATATTTTTGACCGAACATGCCTTTTAACGGCGACACGGCCAGCTTTGCGTAGTCTGGGTCTATCAACTGCTTACCCTGCCATCGGCCATTATCGAGCATCAATTGACCCAGCTTTAAGAAATCACGAGCACGAAGACGCATACCTCCCCCTGAATATGCCTCTTTACCGTTGGCCATCAAATTGACATGATAAGTTTTAATACCAAGCGGTTTAGCAAAATAGCGCTCAATAATCGATGGTAACCACATACCGGCTTTTTGCGCCAACATACCACCGGCCAAACTAATTCCACCACTGCAATAGGCGGTGGTCGCCCCCGGTTTGCCAACCATTTCCAAGTCAAGCATATAGCGAAACCAATCGGGCTGGGCCTGCTGAGATTGCATGGTGTCTTCGTTGCCCGGCGAGTCTGAGTTGTTGTCGTCACAATCAAGCCCGGTGCTCATGCTCAGTACATCCTGCAAAGTAATGGCTGCTTTTAACCCTTCACTGGTTAAATTCGGATAATTCACAGACATTGACTGATACAAGCGGTCTTCTAGTTTAATTGGCACCCCGGCGTGTTGCGCCATACCCACCAAAGTACCGGTCAGGCTTTTACTGGCAGAACGGGTATCGTGCAAAGTATGACTGTCTATCCCATTAAAATACTCTTCAAGAATAAGTTTGCCATTGCGGGCAACCAAAACAGCATGTACCGCACCATCGTTTGGGTGCTTTGGTGGGTTGTCGATAATTGACTGAACCAATTTGGTGAGTTTGCTCTCATCAACGCCTTCACTTTTTGCATTAGAAACCAGCCATTGCCCAGTGCCCACTGTCGTAATATTTGGTTGACGATAACGGTATTGAACGTCAGGCGCTTTGGGCCAATAATGACTGTCCTTATCAGCCACAGTGAAATCATAACTGCCACCAAAAATCGGCATATATAAGGAGATAGTTGCGTTTTGCTTGTCAAAACCACCCGTTGCCAACACTTGCGGTTTTTTATGCCAACGCAGTTGTCCGAACAATATCGCTTTATCACCTTCTATTTTTAGTGCTGCTGCCTTAAAAAATCGTCCTCGGTTTGACTCTGGGTTGATAAATTGTATCTGATAACCCTGCTCGGTTTGTTCGCCCAATAGCATGTAAAGTGTCATGCGGTCATGTAGTGGTTCAACTTTGCCAACAAAACCATGTGGTTGCTTTTTGAATCGAATAGGTGTGGCGTACGGCGTAAAAAGAAACTGGCCGGTGGGCCCTTGCACCCAATGACCTTCAAGCTGATTGCCATCGCCTGACAATTCACCGTGAAAACGCCCTACCTTAACGCCAAAATCTAGAATAAAACGACTATCTTTGAGTGTTGCATTAGTTTGGTGATCACCAATAAAGCCACTGACATTGCCTTTGCGAATGTTAACGACTATTGGGCCTTGTATGGTTTGATCAAAACTTCGGATTGCTTGCCAGAGCGGGGCGAGTTCTGTCGTTTTTTCTAACGGCATTGCTATAGATAGCCCAGCCGGAAAAATGAGTAATATCAAGGTAATTATCAGTGTTTTCATGATGTACCTCCAGTTTCAGAATCACGGCTTTGCAACCACTGGACAATAGGTTTTCTGCCATGTTCCATATTTTCCTTAAGCGCCTGACAGGCAGCAGGCAAATCACCGGCCTCTAATGCATCCATAATCGCCTGATGGATTTCAATGGCGGTGTTGACATTGTCTTTAGACTTCATCAAACCGTATTCATAACGCCGAGTTCGCAACATAAACTGATGAATCAAATCGAAGATCACCTTATTGGGGCAGTTTTGAATCAACGCCAAATGCCAGGCATCGTCCAAAGCAATAATGTTAAACGGCTCGGTTTCGGCCAATATGGCTTGATTTAGTTGGTTCAAATACTGCATTTGTTCTGCATTTGGTAAACCTGACAACGCCAAGGCTTCTGGGTCTAACAATGCCCTAATCGGATAAATATCATTAACTTCTTCAATACTCAGCGCTTTGACGAAAAAACCCCGCCTAGGAATGGCTTCCAATGCGCCTTCTGAAATTAAGCGAGTTAATGCTTCGCGCAGTGGCGTACGGCTGATACCAAGCTGCTCAGCCAAATGAACCTCGTTGATTCTTTGACCTTCGGGCAACCTTTCGTCAACTATCATGGTGCGTATTTGGTCGACCAATTCGTCGCTCAAATTGCCTGTAGGTGTAAAATTTAATTTTTGCATACTGTATACAGTATGTAATTATCCTAAATATGTAAAGGGTTAACGGTGACTCACACTACGTTCAAAGGTGCTTGTTTTCATTCTGCCGGGTTTTATTTGCCTTCGCGCGGATAAATGCGTTCATCAAAATGGCATTAGCTTGTATAATCGCGCCCGGGAAACGCAGTGGTCGAAGGACAGTTGACAGTTACCGCACTAATCAATTGGGAGCAATCGTGATCAAACAAATAAAATTCTGGCCGTTGGCCGTTATCGTGATAGTGACGTCACTCATTTTAGTGGGTTGTAGTCAGGGGCAACAACAAAGCCCCACACAAGAGAAACGCCTTCAAGGTCAGGCTATCGGCACGACTTACTCTATTATTTTTCTAGAAGGTGAAGAGTCACTGTCTACCGAACAGCTAGAGAAAGAATTCAATGACCTGATTGATGCTGCCAATAAAAGCATGTCAACTTATCACAAATCATCAGAAATTTCGGTTTTCAACCGAATGAAGTCAACAGAACCGGTCAACTCTTCTCAAAGCGTGCGTAAAGTCGTTGCCGAGGGAATACGCCTGCATGAATTAACCTCTGGCAGTCTAGATATTACCCTTAAACCGCTTTCTGGCTTGTGGGGGTTCGGTCCCAATCATGTGCCTCACAAAATTCCAAGCGATGAAGCCCTTGCGGCAGTAAAAGCCAAAACAGGTGTCGACAAACTGGTGATTGAAGGTGAACAACTCAGTAAGAAAATTGTCGACCTTGAAGTTGACCTCAATACCATAGGTAAAGGTTTTTTGGTTGATCAAACCGCGCAACTTCTCGAAAGTCATAAAATAAACCATTATCTGGTCGAGATTGGTGGCGAAATGCGAATTAAAGGACATAACGGCCGAAGCAAACCTTGGAAAATAGGGGTTATCAACCCAATCTCTGGCACACCCAAAGCGCAACGTGCGGTTTACCCGGGTAATAATGGTGTGGCCACTTCCGGCGATTATTATCAGTACTTTGAAGAAAATGGCGTCAGGTATTCACATATTCTTGACCCTGCCACAGGTCGCCCAATCAGTCACAATCTTGCCTCGGTCACGGTATTTCATCCCTCTTCAATGACCGCAGACGGTTTGGCCACTGCCATTATGGTTATGGGTGCTGAAAAAGGATTGGCATTAGCCCAAAAGCACGATTTTGCGATTTATTTGATCATTCGTGATGGCGACAAATTTGTCAGTAAAATGAGCGCTGCCTTTAAACCGCATTTATCTGAAGAAACAATGACCAAATCAGTGCAGTAGATTTTAACTAAACAGCTAAATTGAACAAAGATGAACAGTTTATTCAAAGCAAAGGCCTCTGCGAATCGCACTGTAGAGGTCATAAATTAGTCAATAATGACTTATGCAACAAATAACCAAATAAAAAACACCAACAGGACGATGACACACTACACTTAAGTGATAAATCGGTAGCAATTTTCCTCAAGGAAAAGTATAGTTTGATTTTGCAATATCGAATCGAACGCTCTGATTATCGTTTATAATTTTGTAGAGTCCCTATTTTAATAAAGGATTGCAATGGCCATTTTTTCAAGTAAAAACCTGAATCCCAAACCAAACGGTGACGAGCAAAAAAAGCACACCGTTTTATTGGTTGATGATGAAGAAGGCAATTTGCATGTCATGTCATCATTGTTGAGCAAAACCTGTCATGTATTAACCGCCCTTAACGGTCAATTAGCACTGGATATGATTCAAGACATGGGCGAAGAGGAACTCAGCATGATCATTACCGATCAGCGAATGCCTCAAATGACTGGTGTTGAGTTGTTAGAACGTACCGTAGTATCCAGGCCCGATACCATGCGCTTAATTGTGTCAGGTTATAGTGACATCAGCGAAATTCTGGTGGCCATCAACAAAGCCAAGATTTACCACTTTATTACCAAACCCTTTGAACCGGCCGATTTTTTAGAGACCGTTAACCTCGCACTCGAAACTTACGACTTCAAAAAGAAAATGACGGATCAATTCGAACGGATGCAAACCCAATTGACTTCCAATAAAGATACTTTGGAAATAAAAGAAGTTCAGTTGGAAAAAGCGCTCACCAAACTCAGAACATTGGGCGAGGATGTCGATACCTGAACGGGCAAACACCACCCGTTCCCTCCCCTTTTTTACCCATTAACTACCCACTGATAAAGAATAACGCTGCGGTTTTTCCCACGTTTCCCACCACATTATTTTTGACATTTTAAGCACGTCCTGCATTTGTTGGTCGCGCCTATAGTCACGCCTTGACAAGCATCTGAATGTTAACTAGACCTTTTAGTAACGTTCAATAAGGGATTGGTAATTTCTGCTGATTTCACGTTCAAATTCAGGAGTAGACTAAAATGAAAAAGACTTTCAAAATCATGTTGTTGTCAGCATCCATCGCAGCAGTATTGCCCAGTGCCAATGCAGGAACACTCAGCGTAACCGAACAAACCCATTCAACCGAAGGATTAGACGGTGTAGTAGCAGACCAAGCCTCTAACGCAATCAGCTACACCCTTGGTGCCGCCTATGCTGTAGGCGACACTATTACGTTTAAATTCAATGCCGATGTCATCAGCAAAACCACATTTTCGTCACTGATAACTATAGATCCTGTCGACAGCGCAACAGAAGCAGATTCGGTTGCCGGTGCCGTGTTGGGTTTTTTAAGCAGCGATGAAACCTCTGCCAGTTATCGGATCACAGGCGTAAGTCAGCCAGATGACACTCCGGGTGATGGTGGTACTGCATACACAGGTAGGTCAACTGTCGGCACTATCGTACCATTTGGCTCAGTGAATTATTCAATATCGTCATTAGACAGCACATTCACCATATCAGTGAGTTCAAGCACCAGTAATGGTGGCAGTCTAGACAGCGTGGAAACCGCCACACTTGCTGGAAAATCAAGCCAATTCGGCAGTGCAACCATTTCGTCTTCGTTTGATAACATAATTGACGTGGCGACAGTACGCAAAACCTTTACTTCTGGCACCGAAGATACCATGTCTTGGTCAGTGGCCAACCCAACAACAACCAATTGGCTAAACCTTGCAACCATCAACTCAAGCAATGGTACGGTGATGACATTCAAGGGTGAGACAGGAAAAATGGCTGACCTAAGCGGCGATCATTTTACAGTGGCAGGCGGTGGTGCAGTCGTTTACACAGCAGCATCCGACAAAGTGGATGTAAGCTACAGCAATAGCGTCACTAGCGATACCCTGACGTTCACACCACCTACTGGCGACAGTGCGGTGGCGTTGCAAACCCAAAGTTTCACTACAGATATCGTGTATAACTACGCCTCAGCGGGTGCAGTTGCAGGCGCTAAGACCGTTGCTTCCAGTCTTGCTTCTGGTGCCTGGACGCTCAACGGCTCCAGCGTTATCGTCCCGTATATGCCTTATAGTGACAATGCCTCTCAAATCATCTACTTAACTAACACAGGCACCCAAACCGGCGATATTACGGTAACGGCCTTTGAGTCTAATGGCACTAAATATGACTTAGGTGTTGTTGCCTCCTCTATTGGTGGTCAAATAACAAAGCTGGGGAGCACCATCAAACAAGCACTGGCAACACAAGGGTTTTCATCAGGTAAGCTGGCCATCACCATCACTGTTGACGTACCTAAGGCTGACATCATAGTCTATACCTCATACAATATCGGTGGTTCAGACCGTGGCTTTATCAACACCGATCAGTATCTGTCGAATGACTAATTATTTTTATTGACCAGAAAGTAAAAACGGGACCTAAGGTCCCGTTTTTTTCGATGTTTATATCCGTTAGAAAAGCTAAATCACCTGCCTACCACATTATCTGCCACATAAGGGTTACTTTGGCGTTCAGCACCAAATGTACTCATTGGTCCGTGGCCCGGAATAAATTGCACTTCGTTACCCAAAGGAAACAGGTTTTCGCGAATAGAATGGATTAATTGTGCTTGATTGCCACGCGGAAAATCACAACGACCAATAGAGCCTTTGAATATCACATCGCCAACTTGGGCCAGCTTAGAATCTCGGTGGAAAA
Source organism: uncultured Alteromonadaceae bacterium (assembly GCA_938085045.1). Lineage (GTDB taxonomy): Bacteria > Pseudomonadota > Gammaproteobacteria > Enterobacterales > Alteromonadaceae > JABSOG01. The sequence continues at coordinate 50,398 of CALKGI010000106.1, read as the reverse complement.
ACACAATATGACCTGGGGTATGACCCGGACAGTAATAAACCTCAAGCTCGATGTTGCCAAACTCAACCGTATCACCTTGCTCTAGCCAGCGGTCGGGCTTGAAAGATTCACCTTCAGTGAAACCCATTTGTTGTTTTTGAACCGGGATAAGATCAATCCAGAATTGATCTTCTTTTTGCGGGCCTTCTACCTCAACCGAAAAATGCTTAGAAATGGCATCGGTCGCACCAGCATGGTCAAGATGGGCATGGGTCAGCAAAACCTTACTAACCTTAAATTTTGCTTGAGTGATGGCAGCCAGTATTTTGTCAACATCGCCGCCGGGGTCAATTACGGCACCTTCCATCGTTTCATCACACCAAAACAACGTACAATTTTGCTCGAATGGGGTAACCGGAATAATTTTATACTGCAACATAGAATCAGCTTACTTTCATTGGAAGTCGATGGTGCGCAGATAGTATCTATACATGCTCCCATTGCCAATGCTTATTTGATTTTTTAACTGAAAAAACAGCGTTACAGTGCGATTTTACTGACGCTTTGTTGAGCTAAATGGGTATTTTCGCTTGATGACATACCGCCGTTAATCTGAATATTGTCATAAACAAAACGAATTTCGCCACTGCGTCTTTCAATCACTTGAGGCAACAGCAGGCTTTGGGGTAAAGCTTTGATGATCTGCTTTCTGAAGCGATATACCTGAATATTGATGTGAGTTTCACTTTGACCAAGCATCTGGCCCAAATGTTCTTTTTCTATCCAGCCTTGTTCTGCTTTTTCAAAATTGGCCTTACTATCAGCAATGCGCTTACGTGCAAGCAGTAGCAGTAAATAATGGTGGTTTCTTTCACCCAAATCGTATTTTTTGCCCTTTAACAACACATTCAGTGCTACATGTTCTTCGTTTTGACTGACCTCAAAGTGCATTTGAATGTCTGAGGAGTCTGTTTCACTGATGGTTTCGATTTGTATTGTTTGAGCCACTGATTTGGCTTCGATAAACCGCCATACGCAACTTTGAGTGCCCACTAAATCACCTGAGACAAGCGTCGATACACCAGATTCACTTTCACAAATCCATTGCCCGGCGGGTGACTTAAACAAAGTCACCTCAGGCGATTCTTCATTAGGTAATACTGCAATATCATTGAGTAAAATAGATTCACTAGTGCCAGACTTAGGCACCAACATACTTTTAGGCGCTTGTGCGTCAATCAGCTGCCAAGTCTCGCCAGACAGATTGGCGAAATGAATATTGTCATTTTCTTTGATTTGGTTGCGAGTTTCACCTTGCACCCGCACACCATTGATAAAAGTGCCATTGGTGCTGGAATCTTGTAATAACCAGCATTCGCCATCCCAATAGATTGAGGCATGCATTCGCGACACATTAGGGTCTTTAAGTACTGTACTAGAGGCCCCCGGATGGCGACCAAAAAGATGCTGGGTTAACAGGTTAACATTTTCGCCAGTGCTTAGGTTCAGCAAGGTTGCCATCAGTATTCCTCGTTCAAATTGCCAATAATAAACATCATACTCGTGTGATCTTGTGTATATTACAGCGATTCACTGCCAATTACACTTGCAGGACCAGCATTTGCGAGACTTCCTTAGCCTTTTCTCACCATGGCACAAACATCTGTAATCAACTCCATCAACAACTCACCTTGCGGATATGAAGATATAAAATCACAATTGTCATGGTGAATACCAACTGAGGCAATCAATGACATTAAAGCCAAAGTAGCAAAAATGACATTAGCGAAAACTCTTTGCTGCGCAATTTTTTTTAGTTTTTTCATCTGTGCACGTTCCATGTAAGGTATAAATAAACTTTACGCCGTTACGCGACAAAAACATATTACAAGCTATTACAGGCACGGTTATTTATCCGTCAAAACGACAAAGACAATCGTGAATAATAAGAAGGAAGGCATCACTGAGGGCGACTGAAAAGATATTTTAAAACCGTTTATAATAACAAAAATCAACCAACTACAGCAACGAAGCGAACTCTTTGCAAACCAATACCACTAAGCACCAACCAATGCAGGCCGCAAGCCTTGCGGCAATACAAACTCGACCAACTCACCTTTTACCGGGCACTCAAACGACAAAGAAAAAGCCGTCAATTGTAAATCTTCACTTTCATCACCAACGCCATGCATTCTGTCGCCTACTAACGGATGACCGCAACCAGCCATATGCTTGCGAATTTGATGCTTGCGACCGGTTTCTATTTTTACTTCGACCAATGAACGATTTTGCGCCTCATCGAATTGTTGCAGCGTTGCATGGCTGAGCGCGGGTTTGTCGTCAACAGGCTCATCGATTGTTAGCTTGTCTGCAAACTGGCCATGTACAATCACTAAATAGCGTTTATCTAATTTTCGCTTTTGAAACAAATCACATAATTGCGCTGTTACACCTTTGCTGTGCCCCACCAATATTAATCCACTTGCCGCCCTGTCGAGGCGATGAATTAAAAGCGCATTGCGTTGAGGTTGTAAGTTTTGCTCGGCCCAGCGTGTAATAGTGCAGTGGTCGCTCCATTTTGAACCCTGCGACAACATACCGCTAGGTTTATGCCACACGCTGTAATCTTTGCAGTCTTTAATTAATATCGCAGGCTCAGGTACCTGAGCCAACACATCTACATCGTAATACAAATGTAATGTTTGCCCGGGTTGCAGCGTTTTACCTGCCCGGCGCAATCGCTGAGGTTTTCCTTTGGCAGCCAGCCACACTGCCCCTTTGCTCATTGCCTGTTTAAGCTTTTGTTTAGACAGCTGGCAATTGGCCGCCAAAATATCAATGGCGTTGCCTGATGTTTGTATATCTACATGCACTTCCATATTTGGCCTCGGGTAAAGAGTGAGCGGGTTTTAACGACCGCATTCTAACAAAACAATCGGTTTTATTCACAGCTTGGCGCCTAAAAATATTTGACAGACCAGTTGGTTTGTTATTTAATAACGCAAACAGACCAGTTGGTCTGAAGCTATCGGGAGAACAAAAATGGTTATAAAATATGCCCAGACAATCATTAAATGGCGCTGGTTAGTGCTTTTAATGACAATACTATGGGTGGGTATGGCAGCCAGTGGCGGCCGCTTCTTAGCTTTCACCACCGATTACCGAGCATTTTTCGCCGAAGGTAATCCACAATTGCAGGCTTTTGAAGCCATGCAAGATACCTACGACAAGTCAGACAACGTGCTGATGGTCATTACGCCAAAAGACGGCTTAGTTTTTACCAAGCAAACCCTTGAGCAAATTCGCTGGATGACCGAGCAAGCATGGCAAGTTCCCTTCTCTACCCGCGTTGATTCAATTACTAACTACCAACATACCCGCGCTTTTGAAGACGATTTAGAAGTGGCCGATTTAGTCGGTGACACGACTCAGATGTCGAGCGCAGATTTAACCGAATTGCAAACCATAGCAACCACCGAGCCATTATTGGTTAATCGCTTAATCAACAAACAAGCCACGGTAACCGCCATTAACGTCACTACTCAACTGCCCGGTAAAGCTTTATCTGAAGTGCCAGAGGTTGTGGCATTTGCTCGTGATTTGGCCAAACAACTCGAAGCACGAGACGCTAATATTGACGTTCGTTTAACAGGCATAATGATGCTCAACAACGCCTTTGGCGAAAGCTCACAAAACGACATGGCTTCTTTGGTGCCGTTGATGTTCTTGGTGGTTATCGTGGTATTGGGCGTGTTACTTCGCAGTGTCAGCGCAACCATTATTTCTGTTGTGATTATCTTTATGTCGATTCTGGTGGGCATGGGCATGTTTGGCTGGGCAGGGTTCAAATTAACCCCACCCTCTGCCTCAGCACCCACCATTATTTTGACCATGGCCGTAGCCGATGCAGTGCACATTCTAGTCACTTTTATTGCCAGTATGCGTTTGGGCATGAATAAGCAAGAGGCAATAACTGAAAGCTTACGCGTGAACATGCAGCCCATTTTGCTAACCTCGGTAACCACCATCATCGGTTTTATGACCATGAATTTCTCAGACGTACCACCTTTGGTGCACTTGGGTAATATCGTCGCCGTAGGTGTATTTGCTGCGTTTGTTTTAAGTGTGACCTTATTACCTGCTTTGGCCGTTATATTGCCGATAAGAGTCAAAAAGGCCAAAGACGTCGACGAAAGCAAAATGAATAAGCTCAGTAATTTTGTCATCAACAATAACACCAAGTTATTGTATGGCATGGTTATTCTAAGCGTATTTATGATGACCTTTATACCCAATAACCAGCTTAATGACGAGTACGTTAAATACTTCGATACCAGCCTAGATTTTAGAGCCGACACCGACTACGCAACCAAACACTTGGTTGGCCCTTACACCATTGAATATTCATTAAAAAGTGGTGAAGACAACGGCATTAGCGAACCTGCATTTTTGAAAACACTTAACGATTTTGTTAATTACGCTAAAACGTTGCCCGAGGTACTACACGTAAATAGTCTGACCGACATCATGACCCGTTTGAACAAAAACATGCACGGTGACGACCCTAACTGGTATTTACTACCAGAGCAACGTGACTTGGCGGCCCAATACCTTTTGTTGTACGAAATGTCTTTGCCGTATGGTTTGGATTTAAACAACCAAATTGATATCGCCAAATCATCAACCCGAGTAACCATGTCGTTGCGTGAAATGTCGAGCCAGCAAATGTTGGCACTAGAACAAAACCTCAATAACTGGCTGCAAACTAATGCTCCTCAGTACGATGTTGATGTTGCCAGCACCTCACTGATGTTCTCACACATTGGCAAACGCAACGCCATAAGCTTAGTTGGCGGTGCTGTCGTGGCCTTGATACTGATTTCGATGATACTGATTTTTGCACTGCGTTCAGTCAAAATGGGCTTAATCAGCCTAGTGCCAAACCTAGTGCCGGTCGCCATCGCTTTTGGTGCCTGGGGCATATTGTCAGCCAACATCGGTATGTCGGTATCTATCGTTGCAGGTATGACATTGGGTATTGTTGTCGACGATACGGTGCACTTTTTAAGTAAGTACATGCGTGCCAAACGAGAAAAACAATTCACCACGCAAGAAGCCATTCGCTATGCGTTTAGAAATGTCGGTAGCGCACTTATGGTTACTACCGCCGTATTGGTCACAGGTTTCTCAGTACTGATGTTCTCAACCTTTAGAATGAACTCAGACATGGGCCTTTTGACTGCAATCACCATTGCCGTTGCGTTGGCCGTAGATTTTCTATTGTTACCCCCATTATTGATTAAATTAGAAGGAAAAAAAGATGAAGCGCTCGATACTGTTAAGCCTGTCACTGCTTAGTTTTTCATTAGTCAGTGTACTCAGTGGTGCCGCACAGGCGGCACCAGAAATGGCAGAACGAACCAAAGGTTTGTCGATTGCCAAAGAAGCCAAGCTTAGAGACTTTGGCTGGAAAGACTCAACCGCCGATATGCAAATGATGTTGCGCAACAAACAGGGTAAAACCAGTATGCGCAAAATCCGTATCAAGTCGATGGAAATGACCAACGACGGCGACAAAAGCCTGACGGTATTTGACCAACCAAGAGACGTTAAAGGCACTGCATTTTTGTCTTTCTCTCATGCGGTTGATGCCGACGAGCAATGGTTATATTTGCCTGCACTCAAACGTGTTAAGCGCATTTCGTCGGCCACCAAGTCAGGGCCGTTTATGGGCAGTGAGTTTGCCTTTGAAGATTTAGCTTCTTTTGAAGTCGAAAAATATAGCTACCAGTTCATCAAAGAAGAAACCGTTAATTCGATGGACAGCCATTTGGTTAAGTACACACCGAACTATAAAAACTCGGGTTACAAGTACCAGTTGGTATGGCTAGACAAGCAAGAATTACGCGCCCATAAAATTGAATTTTATGACCGTAAAGGCACGCTACTCAAAACGTTGACCGCGACAGATTATCAACGTTATTTAGATACCTATTGGCGACCAGCATTGATGACGATGGTGAACCATCAAACCGGTAAGTCTACTGATTTGAGATGGCAAAATTATCAGTTTCAGGTAGGGCTGGCCGAAAAAGACTTTTCGAAGTCGGGTCTTAAACGGGCTAGGTAACATTTGATCTTCTTTTTAGCCGCCGATTGCTGCAACAAACAGCACCGGCGGCTTTCGAGTTTGTTATAATCCAAGCAATCGAAGACAGGATGTCGTAACAACAGCGGTAATAAAGGTAAAGACAATGGCAGTAGAACGAAACGCAGAACAAACAAGAGAACGTATTTTACAGGCAACATTCCTATTAATGTACCGTAACGGCTATCAGGGAATGAGAGTTGACCAGATTCTTGCGGCAACCGGTTTGGCCAAAGGTGCGTTGTATCATCACTTTGCCAACAAGCAAGCGCTCGGTTATGCGGTAGTCGACGAATTGCTGCAAAAAGAGATGGAAACCCGTTGGGTAGAGCCATTGCGCGATTGCCAAGACCCAATCACCGCAATTAAACAGGTGCTCGAAAACTCAACTTGCGATATGACCCTCGAAGAAATGGAGCAAGGTTGCCCACTCAATAACATTTCACAAGAAATGGCGGGGCTAGATGAAGGTTTTCAAGAAAGGTTAGAGCGAATTTACAACCTGTGGAGTGGCTCAATTGCCGAGGCGCTTGAGCGCGGAAAAGCCAACGGCACAGTTAAAGACTCGGTAGACCCTACAGTCATAGCCATATTTATCATCAGTTCACTGCAAGGCATTATTGGTGCCATTAAGTGTATGCAAGATAACGATATGATGAAGAAACTTACCGGTGTGTTAGCAGATTATATTGGCAGTTTAAGGGCTTGAACTTGAGTTTAAGTATAAGTTTAAACCCCAGCACTACCGCGCTTGTTATTATCACCGATATCTTTGGTTTAACTGACGACATAATTGACCTTGCTCTTACCTTAAAAAATGGACACTGTGCAACTATTGTCGACCCCTATCAAGGCGTACGCCAAACCTTTGCCAACGAAGCTCAGGCATACCAAAGATTTATCGAACAATGCGGTCATGATGCCTATGTTGACAAAATTTTCTCTGTCATTGATTCTTTGTCCACAAAGGTAAAAATACTTTCATTTAGCGCTGGTGCATCAGCTGCATTCAGGCTAACCGAGCGTTTCAGCCCGGGCACCATAGAACACCTTATCGGCTTTTATCCTAGCCAAATTCGCCATCACCTTGGCGTTAATCCCAATTGCCCTGTTACCCTAATATTCCCGTGCGAAGAAGATCATTTTGATGTAGATAAAGTCATTCAAAGTGTGTCAAAATCAAATGCGGTTCAGTGCATCAAAACCACTTGGCGTCATGGCTTTATGAATCCGCAGTCAGACAATTACAACGATGAAGCCGCCAGTGTTTTGGGCAATATTATTAATAAGGGAATTCCTATGAATATCACCATCAGACATTCAGAGCCACAAGATTATGTGGCCATCAAAGAAATTTACCAACAGCCTTCGTGTTACGCAGGCACATTACAACTGCCCTACCCTTCAGAAGATAAATGGCAACAACGCCTGAGTAAAAGCAGCGACAATGTCTATAGCCTGGTGGCCGAGTTAGACGGTAAAATTGTCGGCCAAATTGGCATGGAAGTGTTCAGCTCACCCAGACGAAAACATGTGGCCAACATTGGCATGGCTGTCAGCGAAAACGTCCAAGGTCAGGGCGTTGGCTCTAAATTAATTGCGGCAATGATAGATCTTGCCAACAACTGGCTGGCCGTCACACGTATTGAACTTGAAGTATACACAGACAATACCGCAGGTAAGGCGCTCTACGAGAAACACGGATTTGTGCTCGAAGGCACAGCCAAAGGGTATGCTTTTCGCGATGGGCAATATGTTGATACTTATTTGATGGCTAAGGTAAGTTAAGAGCCCCCAAAAAAAAGGCGAAAATCAAAAGCTTTTTAACCACAGAGAACACGGAGGAAAGACTAAGAAGATTACGCCGCTATACACCCATTCTTCGAGCAGTTAGCAGCTTTTTTGTTTTTTGCTTTTCTCTGTGCTCCCTGTGCCCTCTGTGGTAAAGTTTTTGACCTTATCTTTTAGCATTTATTTTCCCCCACGGTGAACTTTGCGTTTAAAGAACCATTCATCCGCCAAAACACCACGCCTGTCGTAAACCCTCGCCATTTCCTTGAACACCCATTATCGCTGGGTCATAGTAAAACTCTCTGCCAAAAGCGAGGTTCCCCGGCCTCATCGTTTGAAACATGAAATGACCTGTCCACCCATACCCTAACGGGCAGGGTCGCCGGGCGTTCTGGAGAGTCCTATGTCAAAAGCAACCACCCACTATGAAAACTCAGAAGCCAACGTCGATATGACACCTATGCTCGATATTGTATTTATCATGCTGATCTTCTTTATCGTCTCGACTTCTTTTTTACAATCCACGGGTCTTGAAGTGCTAAGGCCACCGGCAAAAATGGCCAACCCTAATCCCGCCCCGGCCATCGTGATTCAAATTAAAGATAACGGTGATATTTGGATGAACAACCGAATGGTCGATATGGCACGTATTCCAGCCAACATTGAAACTATGCTGACTCAACATAATCACACGCAAGTATTGATTGATGCTGATGACCAAGCCAAACACAGCTTAGTTGTAGGGGTATTGGATCAGGTTAGTACGATTGAAGAATTGGGGATTTCTATTGTTTCACGGTAGGTTTTGGTCTGTCGTAGGAGCGAGCTGGCGCTCACTCCTACAAAACCTATCAAACGCCCTACAATAAGAGGCGAAAGCCTCTTAGGTCAATTTACCGTGACACTGTTTGAACTTCTTACCAGAACCACAATGACAAGGGTCGTTACGGCCAATTTTAGGCCCCTGACGCATCTCTGATTCCTGCGCAGCTTCAGCGTGCTCGCCTAACTGACCACTTTCTTCGTGCTGATAATTGTGCGGCACTTCAGCGGCATGACGGCGTTGCTCATCAACCGCTTCAACATCTTCTTCAGCCTGAACCTGCACTTTAGACAAGATATTGATAACGTCTACTTTTAACAGCTCAAGCATGTCGGTAAACAATTCAAAAGATTCACGCTTATACTCTTGCTTAGGATTCTTTTGAGCGTAACTACGCAAATGAATACCTTGGCGCAAGTGATCCATCGCAGCCAAATGCTCTTTCCAGTGTTGGTCAAGGCTTTGCAACATAATCGCTTTTTCAAACTGGCGAATTACATCTGGGCTAACTCTTTCTTCTTTGGCTTTATATGCACCAACAATTGTTTCAAGTATCTTCTCGCGCATTTTTTCTTCATGCAATTTATCATCGTCATCCAACCACTGTTGAATCGGCATTTCGATAGCAAAATCATTTTTCAAACGTTCTTCAAGACCAGACACATCCCACATTTCTTCCAAAGACTGGGGCGGAATGTAACTGCTAATAGTGCTGTCGACCACATCTTCGCGAATGGCTTCAATGCTTTCAGCAATGTCGGCTTCGTCAAGCAATTCGTTACGCTGCTGGTAAACCACTTTACGTTGGTCGTTGGCAACATCATCAAATTCAAGCAGTTGTTTACGTATGTCGAAGTTACGGCCTTCAACTTTACGCTGAGCGTTTTCGATAGCGCGGTTAACCCACGGATGCTCGATAGCTTCGCCTGGTTCCATGCCAATTTTACGCATCATGTTGGTCATGCGTTCGGTGGCGAATATGCGCATCAATGAATCTTCCATTGATAAGTAAAAACGTGATGAACCAGCATCACCCTGACGACCAGAACGACCACGTAACTGGTTATCAATACGGCGTGATTCATGACGTTCAGTACCAATGATATGCAAGCCACCAGCGGCCAATACTTTGGCGTGGTTTTCTTCCCACTGGGCTTCAAGCTCTTTGAGTTTTTCTTCGGTAGGGTTTTTGAGTCTTTGTGCTTGTCCTTTCCAGTTACCACCGAGCACGATATCTGTACCACGACCGGCCATATTGGTGGCGATGGTTACCGCGCCTAAGTTACCGGCATCTTCTACAATTTCAGCTTCTTGAGCATGGAATTTGGCGTTCAATACCTTGTGTTCGATTTTCTTTTCACGCAAAAACTTTGACAGAATCTCAGAGCTTTCAATCGAGATGGTACCCACCAACGAAGGCTGTCCGCGCTTTTGACAATCGACGATATCTTCAACGATAGCTTCGTATTTTTCAGTTACACTCAAATAAACCAAATCGGTGCGGTCATCACGAACCATAGGTCTGTTGGTTGGTACAACTACGGTTTCAAGGCCGTAAATGTGTTGGAATTCAAAAGCTTCTGTGTCGGCAGTACCAGTCATACCACCTAATTTTTCGTAGATGCGAAAATAGTTCTGGAAGGTAATAGAGGCCAATGTTTGGTTTTCGTTTTGAATGTTGACGCCTTCTTTGGCCTCAACCGCCTGATGCAAACCTTCAGACCAACGACGTCCTTCCATAGTACGACCAGTATGTTCATCAACAATGATAACCTCATCATTCTTAACGATATAATCGACATCTTTTTGATAGAGTTTGTGGGCACGAAGCGCCGCATATACATGGCTCAACAAAGTGATGTTGCTGGCAGCATACAAAGACTCACCTTCGTTGATGATGCCTTTTCCTTGCAGAATTTCTTCAACTTTAATCTGGCCACGTTCAGTTAAATAAACCTGTTTGGCTTTTTCATCGATAGTGAAGTCACCTTCACCTACGTATTCCTCAGTGTCTTCTTTGTCTTGTAATTCTAAGTCTGGCACTATCAGGTTGATTTTTTTGTACAACTCAGAGCTGTCTTCTGCACCGCCTGAAATGATAAGCGGCGTTCTGGCCTCATCAATTAATATTGAATCGACTTCATCGATGATGGCAAAATTTAATGGACGTTGAACACGTTCTTGCGGTGAAAACGCCATGTTGTCACGCAAATAGTCAAAACCAAATTCGTTGTTGGTACCATAAGTGATATCAGCGGCATAAGCGGCTTGTTTATCAGGATGGGTCATACCTGGGATGTTACAGCCAACACTCATGTCGAGAAATTCAAACAATGGACGGTTAGTTTCAGCATCACGGGCAGCAAGGTAATCATTCACGGTAATTACGTGAACGCCTTTACCGCTTAAGGCATTAAGGTAGGCTGGCAACGTGGCGGTTAGGGTTTTACCTTCACCTGTACGCATCTCAGAGATTTTGCCATCGTTAAGCACCATGCCACCAATCATCTGCACATCAAAATGACGCAAACCAAACACTCGCTTGGACACCTCACGGACCACGGCAAAAGCCTCTGGCATCAACGCGTTGACGGTTTCGCCATCGCTGATACGCTGCCTAAACTCGGCTGTTTTACCTTTAAGCGCATCGTCGTCAAGTTGTTCATACTCAGCTTCATACGCGTTGATCTGTTTTACAGGCACGCCCATCTTTTTAATCAGACGGTCGTTGCGGCTACCAAATAATTTGGTGAATAGTTTTGCTATCATTTTAAAATCCGTTGTACTGCCATTTATATTTTTTTACTTTAACAGGGGGATACCGATTGCAAAGCGTATCTGGCCTGTCTATGAATTACTGCTGTCGTCGATAAACATATTTTAAAGGGTTTATCTGTTTACCGCCTTTGAGGATCTCATAATGAACATGAGGACCGGTCGAACGTCCTGAACTGCCCATTTTGGCGATAAGCTGGCCCTTCTCCACTACATCACCAACCTCAACCAGAAGTTGTTCGTTATGACCATAGCGGGTTTTAAACCCATCACCATGGTCTACTTCTATCATCTGGCCATATCCATAACGCTGTGAGGCCCAGCTTATAACGCCAGCGCCTGTAGCTATCACCTTGTCTCCATGCTTTCCGGCAAAATCTATCCCTTTATGAACAGCAGGTAATCCGGTGAATGGATCTTTTCGTGCGCCAAAGTAAGATGACAACCAACCAGAGGTTATCGGCCTACCTGACAGGTAGCTGCCCTTCTCTATATTGTGATTAAGTAGTATAGATTCAAGTAGTGCCATCTTTTGTTCCTGCCCATCGAGCTGCATTAACAGGTCATCCATTTGTCGCATTAGGGGTGAAACCCCAGCAACAGCAAGCTCTGTAACGCTACCCAGTGGCCCGCCACCAATGGCAGGCGAAGCAGAAAAATTAAATTCACTGTCAGGAATATTTGCTACTTTGGCTAATTCTTGACCAAAAGCATTGAGCCGATTTACTTGCCCTTGCAATTCGCCGATTTTTAGCTGTAAAACCACCAATTGATGCTCAGCTTTGTCTTTTAACAAGGCCAAATCATCTTTTTGATGTCGATATTCTAATTGAGAACTGTGCAACTGGTTTTGCACTTTGGCGCGCTCTGCATCGATGATGGAATAATAATAGGCCGACCACACTACGGCACCAAAACTCAACAGTAAAAAGGGGAGCCACTGGGGCTTTTTCAACTCGGTGGAAAAGTTAATATATTTTCCACGATAGTTTACTGTTAAACTCATACCTATTCTTTATCTATGTTTGTGTCGATGTTTTGCCAAAACGCCATACCCCCGAAACTCTAACCAACCTGCTAGCTAAAAGCTCGGGAAATTTGGCATCGATTACGCAAAGAAGCCAGCAATTAAACACGCTAAATTCTTTCCTCGCCAAATCAGTGGGCGATACTATCGCGCAAAACTGCCGCGTAAGCAACTATCACCACGGGGTTTTGACCATTGAAACCGCCAATTCAGCCTTTGCCACACGACTCAATTTTATGTTGGCCGACATTCTATCCAATTTTCGTCAAAATGTCCTCCCCGAATTGGCTAACATCACCCTTAAAGTCGTGCCAAACAACAAATTTTTACACCAAGAGGTGAAAAAAGAAGCGGTCAACAATAATCGATTATCTGAGCAGGCAGCGTCTTATATATTGGAAGCGGCGAGCAATGCCCCCGATAGTTTGAAGCGTAAACTTGAGCGGTTGGCTGCTTTGCAGGTGAAAGATTAAGCCGACATCAACGCCGAACGTAAATAACCCTCACATGCACACCATCACTTAATTTCAATAACCCACACATGGAGGATGGGCCGAACTTGTGAGGCGAAGTTAGGTGAGGCACGAACCGTAACCCATCGGTTACTAGAACCCAAGTTCAACCCCGTATATTAATGACCATCATTTTCCTGAACCAATGTTAAATCATTGGTATATTCACGGCTTGAAGGATACCCGAGCCAGCGATGGGTTACGGCTCGAACCTCGCCTAACCCATCCTCCTCATGCGGATTTATTTGAAGTTTCACAATGCACCATCAAAAAAACACCCAAAAAAAAGCCCCGCGGTAGCGAGGCTCTTTATAAATGCGGGTAAAACGGGTTTAAGCAAACTGCGGAACCAAAAATCCTTCTGGAGCTTCAGCTTGGTCTTCATAGGTCACGTATTCCCAAGCTTCTTGATTGTTCATCAAGGCTTGCAACAATTTGTTGTTCAGGGCGTGACCTGATTTAAATGCGGTGAATTCGCCAACGATGTTGTGACCGGCCATGAACAAGTCGCCAATCGCGTCGAGAATTTTGTGCTTAACGAATTCGTCTTCGTAACGTAAACCTTGTGGGTTAAGGACTTTGTACTCATCCATTACCACGGCGTTTTCCATGCTGCCGCCAAGGGCTAAGTTATTAGCGTGAAGATATTCGATGTCTTTCATGAAACCAAAGGTCCTAGCACGGCTTATTTGTTTGATAAAGGCGCTCGGTGACATGTCGATAGAGACACGTTGCGGTGAGCCTGCAATGGCTGGGTGATCAAAATCAATGGCAAAGTTGATTCTAAAACCTTCGTCATTAGGCGTAAACTGCGCCCATTTATCGCCTTCTTCAACACGTACAGTTTCTTTGATGCGGATAAAACGTTTAGCAACTGACTGTTCTTCGATACCGGCTTTTTGAATCAAATAGACAAAAGAGATGGCGCTGCCGTCCATGATAGGAATTTCGCCAGCGTCAACATCAATAACCATGTTATCAATGCCAAGTCCGGCAATGGCGGCAACCAAATGTTCGGTTGTTGATAACCGAACATCATTTTCACCAATTAAACACGTACACATCATAGTATCACCAACCAGTTCAGGCGATGTATGGAATGTAACCACAGGATCAAGATCAATACGGCGAAATAAAATGCCGGTATTTTCCGGTGCGGGACGGAGAGTCAGTTTGACCTTGTCTCCCTTGTGTAATCCAACACCTGTCGCGCTGACGATCTGTTTGATGGTTCGTTGTTTAATCATAAATAATCATCTCTGATGTGTTTAAAAATTAACCTTTCCGCGATATTGCGGGGGCGCATTATAACACACTTTTTTGTTGAGTCTATTTTTTCTACAGCCTGTTTATCTGCTTTAAGTATATTAACGTTCGGGTGAACCGAAACTGAACAAGCTTAACCTTTTTCAAGTTTAGCTTAGGACCCAGCCATCTTGACTTGGTTCCCTATGAACGTAAATAAAGGTTAATCGGCTTGCTTACGCAAGAATGCCGGAATATCCAAATAGCTTTCTTTTTCAGTTTCTGTCGCTGGTGTTGCATTAACATGGCTTGAAGCTACCGTAGAAGCATCTGCCATTTGGTTTGATACAGCGTTTGTATCAAGTGCAGCAGAACCCATAGTAGAAGCACCAGTTGGTGTCATTGGACGTGGCGCAGGCGCTGAATTGGTCACCAATGAAATATCGGCTTTTTTGCCTTCGCCAATACCCGTTGCAACAACCGTTACTCGTAGCTCGTCAGTCATTTCCATGTCAATCACGGCGCCGACAACCACGGTAGCGTTTTCAGAAGCAAAAGCTTTGACAGCATTACCAACGTTTTCAAATTCTTCAATGCTGATATCAAGACCAGCTGTGATGTTGACCAAAATGCCTTTAGCACCAGACAAATCAACATCTTCAAGCAATGGGCTTGAAATAGCGGCCTCTGCTGCTTCTTCTGCTCTGTCAGGACCAGACGCAATACCGGTGCCCATCATCGCAGTGCCCATTTCAGACATTACGGTGCGTACATCGGCGAAATCCACGTTAATCAAACCCGGTAGGGTGATAAGCTCTGCAATGCCCTGAACAGCGCCAAGCAGTACGTTGTTGGCCGCTTTAAATGCATCTAACAAGCTGGTGCCTTTGCCGAGCACTTTAAGCAGTTTGTCATTTGGGATGGTGATCAATGAGTCAACATGTTTTGACAACTCTTCGATACCTTTTTCAGCATGGGTCATTCGCTTTTTGCCCTCAAAAGGGAAAGGCTTGGTGACAACCGCAACCGTCAAAATACCCAGTTCTTTGGCAACTTCGGCAACAATTGGTGCCGCGCCTGTGCCTGTACCGCCACCCATACCGGCAGCGATAAACACCATATCGGCACCTTCAAGGGTTTGCTTGAGCATTTCCCGGTCTTCTTCAGCCGATTGGCGTCCGATTTCAGGGTTTGCACCCGCACCCAAACCTTTAGTGACATTGGCACCCAGTTGAATGGTTAATCCGGCAGACGATTTTCTCAGCGCCTGGGAATCTGTATTTGCCGTGACAAAATCCACCCCTTCGATGGTTTGTTCGAGCATGTGTTCGACCGCGTTTCCGCCGCCTCCACCAACGCCGACAACCTTAATTATCGCGTCTTCGTTATGATTTTCCATTAGTTCGTACATCTTTGACTCTCCGCATTTTTTTATTGTCGACAATAACCCGCTTGCACCGTCGACTGCCTCACTCGCTTTCATCTTTAAACTCATCTCAGCGCAAGCGCTATTAGAATACGTCTGTAGAATGAAACTCGTCGCTTATTAAATAAGCTTTACGACCACGCTGCATAACACCGTCCTGCCACTTTGGCAGTTAGAAATCATGATTTCCTGACGGAACTAAAACTCACCTTTGAACCAGCTGGAGATTCGGCGCAACATGTTACCAACTCCAGCGACATTTTGCGACTCGTTCATCGCCTGACTCTTCATTTCTTTACCGTACAACAGCAATCCAACGGCCGTGGAATAACACGGGTCGTTTACATACTCCGACAACCCGCCTACCTCAATAGGCCTACCCAATCGCACTAACATCTGAAATACATCTTCAGCCAATTCAATTGCGCCTTCCATTTTTGCCGTGCCACCGGTTAATACTACCCCGGCTGCAATTTGACCTTCCAAGCCGCTTTCGCGAATTTGGGTTAGCACCATTTCAAACATTTCCTGATACCTCGGTTCTATCACCTCGGCTAGGGTGTGCCGCGACATTGAACGGGCTGGCCGTCCGCCGACACTAGGCACTTCAATGTTTTCCTCGGCACTGGCCATGTTGCGAATGGCGCAGGCATACTGCACTTTAATCTCTTCGGCATAACTTATCGGTGTACGGAAAATTTTGGCAATATCATTGGTTACCTGATTTCCTGCGACCGGCAACACTGCCGAATAACGTATTGCGCCATTGGTATAAATAACGATATCAATGGTGCCCCCCCCTATATCTACTACGCAAACCCCGAGATCCTTTTCATCTTCGGTCAGCACTGCATAACTTGATGCCAGTGCGGTGAATATCAACTGATCAGCTTGTAGCTCACAGCGTTCCACGCACTTGACGATATTTCTTGCCATATCATTGGCACAGGTAATGATATGGACTTTCGCTTCCATTCTGACACCAGACATGCCCACTGGGCTTTTGATGCCTTCTTGCATGTCTACCGAAAACTCCTGCGGCAATACATGCAACATTCTGCGCTCTGCCGACATCGGCACTGACTTTGCCGCGTGCATGACACTGTCGACATCATCTTGAATCACTTCAGCGTCATTAATGGCCACCATACCGCTTTCGTTCTGACAGCTAATGTGTTTGCCTGAAATGCCCAAATAAACCGACGAAATTCTACAGTCGGCCATCAATTCGGCTTCATCTACGGCCTTTTGTATAGATTCAATGACCTTGTTGAGGTCGTTAACCCCACCTTTGTCCATCCCTTTGGCCGGACTATTGCCAACAGCAACCACACTCAATTGATCGTCGTCAGTGATTTCTCCCACCACTGCCGAGATTTTTGAAGTGCCGATGTCTAATGCGACAATTAAATTTCTATCCACTTCTTTAGCCATTATGAATTCTTTTCACCTTTGGATTCTTCACTTTGTGGTCGCGACCAACGCACCGCCATGCCGGTATCGTAACGTAAATCGACACTGGTGACGGGTTTATCTTCATGTTTAGATATCACCTCAAACATATCGATAAATCGTTGTACCCTAGCCACTCGCTCATCACGTCCAAGCTGTAGCAAGACACCATTTTCAAGCGTCAACTGCCACGAAAAACGCGCCGATAACGTTAACTGCGCAACACTAAAACCATTAATACTCAATAAACTACTTAAATCTCTATACCCTTGCAGTGCGTCCATTTCGCTGCCTTGGGGACCAAACAATCTTGGCAATGCTGGTAACCCTTCACTGAGCTTTGCAGTGAAGACTTGACCTTGAACGTTCAGCAGTTTTTCGTCGTTCCACCGCGCCACAACAGCCTGTTCGGTGACATGGACGTTTAAAGTGTCTGGCCATTTCTTACGCACCGAGACTCGGTATACCCATGGTAAGCTCTCAATCGAGCGCTGTACGGCGTTAACATCAACATTGAAAAAACTACCTACTTTATTACTCATCACCTGCTGGGCGACTTCCTGCTTAGTTATATGCTGCAATTGGCCAGTCACTACGACATGGCGTAATGGCACAGCTTTTTCATCCATCAACCAAGTCACTATTTGCTGATAACCCAGCACCATCAAAACAATGACTGTAAAGAAAAATGTTAGACCACTAATCAACGTCCAGTTGTACTTTTGCTTGATTGTGGATAAGTTTTTCATCATGCAGATTAAACCGTTTTGTCCAGTGTGGTTTTTAAAATCTCTAGCAACAATGAACTCAATTCATATCCTGCGGCCTTTGCCGCCATCGGTACCAACGACTTTGCAGTCATGCCCGGCACCGTATTAACCTCTAACAGTTGAAACTCGCCATTTTTGTCCAGCATCACATCAACCCTGCCCCAGCCTTTTGCACCAACCACATCAAACGCCGATTTTGCCAACTTTTGTACCTGTACAGTTTTGGCGGCGTCAAGTGCACATGGGCAAATGTACTGGGTATTATCGCTTTGATACTTTGCTTTATAATCGTAAAACGTTCTCGGTGTTTTTAATTCTATTACTGGCAAAGCTTGTCCTGCCAGTATCGTTACTGTGTACTCAGGCCCGTCAACAAACGACTCAATTAGCACCGTGTCATCAAACCGCATTGCTGTATCAATCGCAACAGACAATTGCTCAGATGTTTGTGCGCGATCCATGCCTATGCTCGACCCTTCGTTGGCTGGTTTGACAAAAACAACACCACCCAAATTGTCAATAATTGCCGACGTACTGCCCTTTTTATAATCGGCTTTGTTAACCACCAAAAAATCGGGTGTTGGCAAATCGTTGGCTTTAAATAACTGCTTACAGCGCACTTTGTCCATCGCCAAAGCCGAGCCAAGCACGCCACTGCCAGTATAGGGAATGCCCATAAATTCAAGCGCGCCTTGAATCGTGCCGTCTTCTCCGCCGCGACCATGTAATACAATAAACACTCGGTCGACATTCATGTCTGCCAAAGCCGACAGCGGCTGATCTTTGGTGTCAAAGGCAAAAGCATCAACACCCACATCCAGCAAACCGGCCAATACGGTGGCACCAGAATTTAACGAAACTTCTCTTTCAGCCGATGTACCGCCGAATATTACTGCGACTTTGCCAAATTCGCTCACACCTGTTCTCCACACTTTATTAGTTGTTCTTTATTTAATTGTGTTTTAGCAATCACTTTTACCATGCCACCAATGTCACCAGCCCCTTGGGTCAGTAATAAATCTTGATCGCTCAGCACATCGGCCAATACGGTATAGAGCGATTGAGACGGCTCTACAAATATCGGGTCTAACTTGCCTCGTTGCCTGATAGTACGGCAAAGACTTCGGCCATCGGCACCAGCTATAGGCTCTTCACCTGCGCTATACACCTCAAGCAATAACAATACATCGACCTCTGACAATACCTTGGCGAAATCTTCGTACAAATCACGTGTTCGTGAATATCTGTGCGGTTGGTAAACCATCACCAAACGCCTGTCTGGCCAACCGGCTCGTGCCGCCGCTATTGTCGCGGCAACTTCAGTGGGGTGATGACCGTAATCATCTACCAACATCATACTAGCGCCATCAACGTCATACTCACCGTATTGCTGGAAACGCCTGCCAATGCCTTCAAACTTGTCTAATGCGGCGTTTATCGACTCAGGCTCAATACCTTCATCTAGCGCCACAGCTATCGCCGCCGTTGCATTAAGCACATTGTGCAGGCCCGGCAAATTCAGCCTAACTTCCATCGAACCGCCGTTAGGGCCGTTAACAGTAAAAGTACTGCGACTACCTTCTTGGCGGTAATCTGACACTCGGTAATCTGCCTCAGCAGACTGTCCATAAGTAATAAGCTTTCGACCACAACGTTCGGTGACTTCTTTAACCACTTCATCATCGATATACACCACAGCAACCCCATAAAAAGGCAAGTTGCGTAAGAAGTCGACGTAGGTCGATTTCATTTTTTCGAAATCGCCATCATAAGTATCCATGTGGTCAGCTTCGATATTGGTGATCACGCTGACCATAGGCTGTAAATGCAAAAATGAAGCATCGCTCTCGTCGGCTTCAGCAATTAAATAACGGCTCTTACCCAATCGGGCGTTGGTACCAGCACTATTAAGCAAACCGCCGATAACAAAGGTCGGGTCTAATTCGGCCTCACCAAATATCGACGCTATCAAGCTGGTTGTTGTTGTTTTGCCATGAGTGCCAGCAATGGCGATACCATGACGAAAACGCATTAATTCGGCCAACATTTCGGCGCGCTGAACAATCGGTATACGCTGCTCTCTTGCTGCCACTAATTCACTGTTTTGCTGATCTACTGCCGATGACACAACAACCACGCTAGCATCAACAATATTTGATGCGGCATGGCCGATAAAAATTGTCGCACCCAACCGGTTCAAACGGCTAACCACAGGGCCGGTCTGAATGTCAGAACCGGTCACTTTATATCCTTGGTTATGCATAACCTCGGCAATGCCACCCATACCGGCACCACCAATCCCGACAAAGTGAATTTGGTTCACTTTTCTCATTTCGGGTATTGCTAACTGTTGCGTTTGTTCTGTCATATCTACCATTTTTGTTACGGTTCTAAGTGAGAGCTAGGTCTTTACAATATCCTGCAACTTTGTCGGTTGCGTCGGTTATTGCGACTTCTCTTGCCTTCACTGCCATTTGTTGTAATTGTGTTCTGTCTGCCAGCAAATCATTAATCTGCTTAACTGAATTAGGTTGTGCCAATACATCTTGCTGCACAATAATTGCTGCATCGTTATCTGCCAACCACCCGGCGTTTAATGTTTGGTGGTCGTCCACCGCAAACGGAAACGGCACAAAAATGGCTGCAACTCCCGCTGCTGCTACCTCGGCGACTGTTAAAGCCCCCGCTCGGCAAATCACTAAATCTGCCCATTGATAGGCTTGAGTCATATCAACAATAAACTCATCGACTTTGGCATCAATACCATTGCCTTTATATAATTCTACCGCCGCCTCTTTGTTGCCACGACCGGTTTGGTGCCATACATTTATCTTCTCGGTTGATGTCGACTCACCCAGCAAATTAGGCAGATTTTCGTTTAAGGCCTTAGCGCCCAAACTGCCACCAAGTATCAGCACATTCAATGGCCTGTCACCAATGCTTGTCAGTTCACTCGCTGCTAAATCACTAATCTGTTGGCGAATGGGGTTACCCACCATCACCGCCTTGTGCTTACTGGCAAAGGTATTGGGAAATGCCATCAATACTTGCCGTGCAAAATAAGCCAAAATGCGGTTGGTCAAGCCAGCAATTGCATTTTGTTCGTGCAATACAATGGGCTTTCTTAGCAACCATGCGGCGATACCACCGGGGCCACTGGCAAATCCGCCCATGCCCAATACCACTGACGGTTTTTCTTCTCTGATCACCTTAATGGCCTGAATAATTGACTGCATAATCATCAAAGGTGCCAGTAATAATCTTTTCAAACCGTTGCCTCTAACACCAGCAACAGGGATAAAGCGAATTTTGTAACCGCGCTCTGGTACTAGCGTGGCTTCCATTCTTTGACTGGTGCCTAGCCAGCAAACTTCCCAGCCCTCGGCGACCAAATGATCGGCTACGGCTAAGCCTGGAAAAATATGACCCCCGGTACCACCAGCCATAATGAGTATTTTATTAACCTTACTCTTATCACTAACTAAGGTCACAAAGCACCTCTTCGGGTGGTATGAGTCGTCGTCATTCGTATCTCATGGTCGATTCGAAGCAGCACAGACACCGCGATAAACATAATAATCAAACTACTGCCGCCATAGCTCACCAGCGGAAACGTTAAACCTTTTGTAGGCAATATGCCTGCGCTTGCACCAACGTTGACCATGGTTTGAAAGCTAAACCACACACCGATTGCCATGGCAAAAAAGCCTTCAAATGCTTTACCTTGTTCCAATGCTTTTTTGCCGATTAACATGGCTTTAAAAACCACAATTAACAGCAAGGTTAAAATCGACAAAACGCCCATCAAACCCAACTCTTCGGCTAATACAGCCATCACAAAGTCGGTGTGCGCCTCAGGCAAATATTCTAATTTCTGTACGCTGTTGCCAAGCCCCTGTCCGAACATATCGCCGCGACCATAGGCCATTAATGACTGTGTCAGCTGATAACCCTTACCAAACGGGTCTTGCCACGGATCCATAAACGAGGTTACTCGCGCCATACGATACGGCTCAATAATGATTAATGTCACCAAAGACGCCATACCTGTGATGATCAAGCCAAAGAACTGCCACAGTTTTGCGCCTGCCAAAAACAATAAGCTCAAGGTGGTAATAAACATCACCACCACGGTGCCTAAATCAGGCTGGTTAAGCAGTAAAATGGCTGCCACAAAAAACACCAACAGCGGTTTTACAAAACCTTTAAAGTGTTCTTGCACTTCATCATGTTTGCGCACCAAATAACTGGCCAAATAGGCAAAGAAAAACAGTTTTGCAGGCTCTGCCGCCTGAATGGTAATTGGCCCGACGACAATCCAGCGGGTAGCGCCGTTAACGGTTTTGCCAACAATAAGCACTATCACCAACAGCGCGATTGATAACCCCAACAACACACCGTTGTACTTTTGCCACTTATCCATTGGCAGTTGTAACGTCACTATTGCTGCAATCAACGCCAAACAAATGTAAATACCATGGCGAATAATGAAGTGGTATTGATTGCCATTTATGCGTTCTGCCACTGGCATTGATGCTGAACTTATCATCACAAAACCAAAGGCCACTAACATGAACACCGTTAATACCAACACTCGGTCAAATACTGCTGTAGGCGCAGGTTTCCAACCTAAGGTGTCGGTCAAGAATGCGCCAAAATCGAATGATGTTTGTTTGTGTGCGTCGGTTGCTTCGCCAGCTTCAGGTTTATCTGCCTTTTTTACCTTCGGTTTTCTTTTACTTACTTTGGCTTTAGGTTTTGTTTGCTCATCTAAACCCGCCTCATCAACATCAGGCTCATCTATTTGTATCTCTTCACCCGGCAAACGCTCATCGCGCAATTCATCATCGATTAAGTCGTTAATTAGGTCATCATCAATCACAACTTCAGACATGATAAGCCTCCTGCGCCAACGCGATAAAACGCGTTCCACGGGCTTCAAAACTGGCAAACATGTCAAAACTGGCACATGCGGGTGACAACAAAACACAATCGTCATCGATGGCAAGTTTATGCGCTTTGTTCACTGCATCATCTAACGATGTAGCACTTTGCGATTGCCCAACGAGCTTGGCAATTTGGTCGCCGTCTTGTCCAAAAGTAATCAAATGGTCGACATGTTCGTTCAGTGCCTGTTGTAAAGGCATAAAGTCAGCGTCTTTGCCTACGCCACCAGCAATCAAAATTAAATGACCTTTGCACAACGGTTTAATGCCCTGTAATGCCGCAACAGTTGCGCCAACATTGGTCGCTTTTGAGTCGTTAATCCATTGTACTTTGCCTGTGCCAGTCACTCGTTCACAGCGATGGGGTAACCCATTGAACTGTTTAAATGTTTGTTCAATTACCGAGGCGTCGACTTTAAATGGTTTAACCAACGCAATGGCGGCTAAAGCATTGAGTACATTGTGCTGTCCAACCAATTCGAGCGAATCAAGCGGGCATAGTTTCTTATCGCCATCGCTAAAGTGACTGTCCTTTATGCCTACATCAATTTTGGCTGGAGCATCCAAGCCGAAAGAGCAAACAACCTCTTGCAGCGGTTTAGTTCTGGCATCTAAACGGTTATAAACCGCAGTTTCGCAATCGGCATAAATTTTTTGTTTGGCATCAACATAACCATCAAACGAGTCGTAACGGTCCATGTGGTCTTCAACTAAGTTCAGTATTGTTGCCGTTTTGGCTTGTAAACTGTCGGTGGTTTCGAGCTGAAAACTTGATAATTCAAGCACAGCAACATCAAAAGGTTTGGCTAGTAAATCGAGCACTGGCACGCCAATGTTGCCACCATAAACCGCATGATAACCTGCATCATTTAACAGCTGGGTCACGAGTTGAGTCACGGTTGTTTTACCGTTAGAGCCAGTAATCGCTATCACCGGTTTTTGATTAATGCGGGCAAATAATTCAACATCACCGATGATCTCAATGCCGCGTTTTTTGGCTTCAACCAAGGCAGGCGTCGACAATGCAATACCGGGGCTGATAATCAGCATGTCGGCGGTAAACATCATCTGGTCATCCATCTGATAAACAGCGATTTTTGGCCACTTGAGTTTTACGTGTTTAACACCTTTAGAGTCAAGGTTGTTGTCCATAACAAAAGGCACTATGCGAAATTTGGTCAAAAACGACACGCAAGATAACCCTGAGACACCCAGTCCCAGTATTGCTATCTTTTTATTTGCCAGCGTATCGATATAACTCATTATCTGATCTTCAAAGTTGCCAATCCGATTAATACCAAAATTAACGAGATGATCCAAAACCGCACAATCACGCGGGGTTCAGGCCATCCTTTTAATTCGTAATGGTGATGTATCGGTGCCATGCGAAAAACTCGCGTGCCCCGTAACTTGTATGAGCCGACCTGCAAAATCACCGAAACAGTTTCGATGACAAAAACGCCGCCCATAATAAACAACACCAATTCTTGTCTTACCAATACAGCAATAACGCCCAGTGCAGCACCAAGCGCTAAACTGCCTACATCGCCCATAAATACTTGGGCCGGGTAGGTGTTGAACCATAAAAAGCCGAGTCCTGCCCCAACGATTGCGGTGCACACTATCACCAACTCTGAGGCCAACGGCAGATACGGTATATTCAAATAATCCGAAAAATTCACATGGCTACTGACATAGGCAAACAACGCCAACGCCCCGGCCACCATAATGGTCGGCACTATGGCCAAACCGTCGAGTCCATCGGTCAGGTTGACCGCGTTACTGGTGCCGACGATGACAAAATAGGTCATCAAAATGAATAACATGCCCATTTGCGGCATCACATCTTTGAAAAATGGCACCAACAGCATGGTTTCAGCTTCATGTTGACGGGTGTAAAACAAACCAAACGCCACAATTAATGCCACCACCGATTGCCAAAAGTATTTCCACTTAGCAATCAAACCCTTAGGGTCTTTACGAATCACCTTTCGATAGTCATCAACAAACCCAATAACACCATAGCTGATCACGACAAACAGGGTGACCCACACATATTTATTCGATAAATCAGCCCACAATAAGGCACTAATGACGATACCCGCCAAAATCAACAAACCACCCATGGTCGGTGTGCCCGACTTTGACAAATGGCTTTGTGGTCCATCGTCACGAACGGTTTGACCTATCTGCATTTTTTGCAACTTGCGGATAAGTTTAGGGCCCCAAAATAATGAGATAAACAATGCCGTCAATACCGACAAAATCGCCCGCAGGGTCAAATATGAAAATACGTTAAACGCACTGTAATATTGGGTTAGATATTCTGTCAGCCAAACCAACATTAGCTGGCCTCCCTTGGATTTTGTTGCGTTGTATCATAATTATCAACTAGTGCTTTGACGACCAGCTCCATTTTGGCACTGCGAGAGCCTTTTACTAGCACTGTAACTGTTTGATTTGCTTCATCGACTGTTTCGCATAAGTGCTGCATTAGCTGTGTTCTGGACGAAAAATGCTTGCCGTCGCCATTGAACATTTCACTGGCATTTTGTGACAGTACGCCAAGTGTAAACAATCGGTCGATGCCGCGTTCTTTGGCGTAAATGCCCACCTCTTCGTGATAAACCCGAGCATTAAGGCCCAATTCGGCCATGTCACCCAGTACCAACATTTTCAGTCCGGCAGTTTCTAGCAATAAATCTATGGCCGCTTTGGCCGACTCAACATTGGCATTGTAGGTATCATCAATAACAGTCAAATTTGGCTTAATCTTAATCAGATTTACTCGGCCAACCACTGGCTGCATTTGTTGCAATCCTTCGCTGACATCTTGCATTGTTGCACCTAAGCTCATACAAACACTGGCCGATGCTAAAGCGTTATTTACGTTGTGCATACCAGGCACGCTAAGTTGTACTTCAACCTGCTCCGTACCCTCTTTCGTTTTGCGATACAAATCAAAGGTTGCGCAACCATATTCATCAAGGCGAATATTGTCGACCCACACGTCTACATCTTTATCGCCACTCATAGCAAAGCTTTTTACCGGGCGGTCTTTGAGTTTACGTAGCCAATAATCGCAGTAGTTACAGTCAAGATTAACCACCGCAATTGAATCATCTTCTGAATGAGTGAAAATTTCGCCTTTGGCACGTGCCACCCCATAAAGGTCAACAAAACCTTCTAAATGGGCTTCGGCGACATTGTTTATCATGCACACATCGGGCTTAGCCAATGTGGTGGTGCGGGCAATCTCGCCCGGATGATTAGCACCCAATTCTATTACTGCATACTCGTGTTGCGGTTCAAGTCTGAGCAAAGTCAGTGGCACACCAATTTCGTTATTGAAATTACCTTTGGTGGCCAGCACCGTGCCAAGACGCGACACAATCGCTGCCGTCATTTCTTTAACCGTTGTTTTGCCAACGCTGCCTGTAATGCCAATGGTCTTTGGATTGACTGTTGCTTTAACTGCCGCGCCCAATGCCCCAAGCGCCTCGGTGGTGTCTTTAACCACTATTTGAGTGACATCAACATCTAACTGATGGTCGACCACAATCGCTGCTGCGCCTTTTTCTATGGCCTGTTCAACAAACAAGTGCCCGTCAAAGTTTGGTCCGCGCAGGGCAATAAACAACGCCCCGGGTTCAATATGACGAGTGTCAGTACTGACCTTGTCGATGTCTAGTGCATCGCCAACCATCTGTGCCGACAGCGCCTTGCAAATCCATTGGGTACTCACTTTGATCATGAAACGGTTTCCTCGTTCATTGAGCTGCTTTTTGCTAAAGCATCGGTTTGTAAAGCCAAAGCACACTCACGTACAAAAGTACGCTCGTCGTAATCAATCACATCATCGCCAAACACCTGATAGGCTTCGTGGCCTTTTCCGGCAATTAACACAATATCACCCATTTTTGCCTTCGCCAGCGTAGTGCTAATGGCCTGCTTTCTATTCATTTCAATGCAAACCAAATCTGGGTTGCTTAAACCTGCACAAATATCACTGATGATTTGTTCGGGCGCTTCGTGACGAGGGTTGTCATTGGTGATCACAATATTATCGGCGTGCAACTCAGCCATTTTGCCCATCAACGGCCTTTTGCCTTGATCTCTATCGCCACCACAACCAAAAATACACCATAGTTGACCTTCAACATGATTTTTCAGCGCCTGTAAAGCTTGCGACAAAGCATCTGGCGTATGGGCATAATCAACAATGGCAATCGCTTTGTCGGCAGCAAATTGTTCCATTCGCCCCGGTACTGCTTGAATATGGGCGACTGCATCGGTTAACTCAGCCAACTTGATGCCAAATGACAGCAAAACGCCAATCGCCGACACCAAATTAGTTAAATTAAAATGGCCAAACAGTGGACTGAGCACCACTGTTTGACCCCAACTGCTACGTAACGTAAATGCCAGACCCTTAGGTGTGTAT
The DNA here is from genome assembly GCA_938085045.1 of uncultured Alteromonadaceae bacterium. Lineage (GTDB taxonomy): Bacteria > Pseudomonadota > Gammaproteobacteria > Enterobacterales > Alteromonadaceae > JABSOG01. The sequence goes on along the minus strand of CALKGI010000106.1, from coordinate 23,060 downwards.
TGAACATCATCGAACATTACATGATTAAACTTTGCGTATTTTTCGTCATAAGCGCCCACCGCAATCACATTGCGTGTGTCATGCCATTGTTCAAACCAATCACAACCTGTGTCATCGTCAATATTGACCACGGTAGTGGCCGACGGATTGCTGTCGAACAACGCTTTTTTGGCTTGGGCATAATTGTCGAGCGTACCGTGATAATCAAGGTGGTCGCGAGTTAAGTTGCTAAACACCACACAATCAAATTCAATACCGCTAACTCGCCCTTGAGCCTGCCCTTCTGAGCTGACTTCCATTGCCACAAACTGGCTGCCATCTTGGGCAAACTCATCAAACAATCGATAGTTATTAGCAAGACCCGGCGTAGTATTGCTAGCAAGGCCCGGTTTGATATTGTTGATATTCACTAAGTTATCTAGCGTGCCCGCGCCTAGGGTGCCAATCACCGACACTTTTTGTGTTATCTGTTTGCCCAATTGGGCAATCAATTGAGAAATGGTGGTTTTACCATTGGTGCCAGTAATACCAATCTTATGAATGTTGTTACCCTTGTGATAAAACGCCGCCAGTAATTTAGGCAAAACGGCGGATAAATTATCAACACCAATCACATCTGTTCGCTCGTTAGCAAATAGACTGTCGACTAAAACTGCCACTGCACCATTTTTAATCGCGCTGTCGATAAAGATCACGCCGTTTTGAAAAATGCCTTTGGTAGCAATAAACACGTCACCCGGTGTAATTTCGCGGCTATCGGCTTTAACGCCTTTAACATTAATCGCTGGCGCATCAACGCCAAATGGCATCAACCAAGCTTGCAAATCAGTCATTTTCGCCTCCACGTGCGGCAATCACCGAATTGTGGTGATTGTCTGCATCGGGCGGAATATTGAGCATTTGCAATGAATTACCCATAATTGTAGAAAACGCAGGACCTGCCACATCGTTTCCGTAAAAATAATCACCGGCAGGGTCGTTAATTAAAACCACTACAGCAATGCGAGGATCTGACACGGGACCAATACCACCGAATGATCCGACATAATCAGAGCCATAACCGCCGTTGACGGCAATACGAGATGTACCCGTTTTACCTGAAATTCGATAACCCGGCACTGCCGCTTTTTGACCTGTACCATCTTTTTCGAGCACTGACTCCATCATTTCGAGCAGGGTGTTGGACGTTTGCCGAGAAATCATTTGCTCGCCTTCAACAGGCGTAGTCTGTTTTAAAATAGTCAATGGCAAAGCAACACCGCCGTTACCGAGCGTGGCGTACATTCTAGCCAACTGCACTGTAGTCACCGACAAACCATAGCCAAACGACAAAGTTGCCAATTCGAATTTAGACCAGCGCCGTCTGTCACCAAATACTCCTGAACTTTCGCCAATCAAGCCCAATCCGGTATCGCCACCAAATCCGAGGTTATAAAAAGTGTCGAGTAAATGCTCTTTGGGCATAGACAACGCCAACTTGGTGATCCCAACGTTACTCGAATGCTGTAAAATGCCGCGCATATCAAGCTTGCCATAGTTGCGAGAATCTTGAACCCGCTTTCCACCAACCCGCATGTAACCCGGAGAGGTGTTAATCTCTTCATCTGCTGTAAAAGATCCAAACTCCAAGGCACTTATTACCGCGACTGGCTTTAAAATAGATCCCGGTTCAAATACATCAGTCACTGCTCGATTTCTAAATCGATGGCTTTGAACGCCGCTGCGATTATTGGGGTTATAAGAAGGGCTATTGACCAAAGCCAATACTTCGCCGGTTTTAATATCAACCACTACCGCCGAACCAGAGGTGGCGTTAAAAGAGGTCACCGCCGATTTAACTGCCTTGTAAGCGACAGCTTGTATGCGCTGGTCGATGCTCAAAGTCAGTGACTGTCCGGCCACCGGCTCAACTTCTTCAATCACCTCAATTTCACGGCCCTTGGCGTCTTTGCGAATTTTACGACTGCCCGCAGTACCGACCATTTGCTTGTTATAAAGTTTTTCGATGCCATCAATACCTTGAGCATCTAAGTTGGTGAACCCAACCAAATGGGCGCTTATCTCGCCGTTAGGATAATAACGCTTAGATTCTTTGCGCTGATAAACCCCAGGGATCTTCAAATTCTTAACGTAACTGGCCATTGCTGGCTCAACCTGACGTTTAAGATAAACAAACTGTTTGTTGGGATTTGCCGTGACACGTTTAAACAACTGATCACGGCTGATGTGCAACACATCCGCTAACGCCATCCAGCGTTTGTCGAGTTCGACAGGTAAATTGGCCTTTTTGCTGGCTTTAGCGATGGTTTTAGGGTCGGCCCAAATTGCCTGAACCGGCACACTAACCGCCAGTTCAATGCCGTTGCGGTCAAGGATCATGCCCCGCTCAACATCTTCTGATTTGGTTCGAATGGTACGGTTGTCGCTACGGCGTGTTAAATCATCAGAATCATAAACTTGCAAAAATGCGGCTCGCGCGCCCAACCCGCAAAAAATCAGGGTGATTGAACTCAGTACCAACATAAAACGCCAAGTGGTTAAGCTCGGCGCCTTGTTGCCAGTGTTTCTTTTAGCGCCCTTGCGAGAGCTTTTTGCCGTTGCAGTCACTTTGCTCATTGGACATTCACCACAACTTCATCGGCCAATTTGCCTCGGTAAAGTCCCAATTTATCGCCAACAATAGACTCAATCCGGCTGTGTTCGGCCAGCGTGCGCTGTTCAATTAAAAGATGGCGCCATTGTAGGTCTAAATCATCGCGCTGTTGTAACAGCTTGTCTTGCTTGATAAAAGCCAGTCGATTCATATGGGCAAATTGCACAATAAACAATGCCGTTGTCACATTGACCAAAATAAGCACCAACACCAACTTGTGACGAAACAGATCATTAAAGATCTCTTTGGCCAGGTTAGGTTGACGTTTTTTATCAGCCATGATCACAAACGCTCGGCGATACGTAAAATAGAGCTACGACAACGTACGTTCTCTTGGATTTCGGTTTTCGAAGGTTTAATCGCCTTACCAACCTGCTTAAGCTTCAAACCAAGATTTATTTGATCATCACGCAGTGGCAAACCTCTAGGGATAGGCGCACCTTTTGAATGCTTCTTAATGAATTGTTTAACAATACGATCTTCAAGCGAATGAAAACTAATCACCGCCAGTCGTCCGCCGGGTTTAAGCACCTTTAATGCACCTTCAAGGGCTTTTTTAATCTCATCAAGTTCGCTGTTGATATAAATCCGAATGGCTTGAAAACTGCGAGTGGCAGGGTGTTTTTTCTCATTGATTTTAGGGGCTTCGGTTTGAATCAAAGCAGCCAATTGAGCCGTTCGAGTGATGGGAGATTCTTCGCGAGCAGCAACAATAGCATTGGCAATGCGCCAGCCAGACTTTTCTTCGCCAAAGGTTTTTAATACCCAGCTGATGTCTTCTACATCGGCATCGGCTAACCACTGTGCAGCAGTTTGTCCACGTGTTACGTCCATTCGCATATCGAGCGGACCGTCACGCATAAAACTAAAACCGCGTTCGGCTTCATCTAACTGCGGAGAAGAAACGCCAAGGTCTAACAATAAACCATCGACTTTTTCGGTGATCTGTAGATCTTGTGCTACGGCTTCGAGTTCAGAAAAAGCACTGTGCGTAATATGAAAACGAGAGTCATCAGCCAATTTTTTAGCTTCTTCGATGGCCCTTAAGTCTCTGTCGATAGCATACAAACGACCGTTATCGTTCAATTGAGCGAGAACCTGACGTGAATGCCCACCGCGTCCGAATGTACCATCGACGTATATACCGTCTGGTGCTATATCAAGAGCGTCGACCGCTTCTTTCAGCAGAACTGAAATATGTTTTGATTGATCTGGCATAATTTAGAATGAAAAGTCTTGTAATCGTTCGGTTAATTCAAAGCCGCCGGCATTTTCGAGTTCAATATCTTGCTCTACTTGCTGTTGCCAAGTGGCCTCGTCCCAAATCTCAAATTTATTTAACTGTCCTACCAACATAATATTCTTATGCAGGCTGGCGTGATTTCGTAATGGCCCAGAGATCAACGTGCGGCCATTACCGTCAAGCTTACATTCGCTGGCGTGTCCTAACAAAAGCCGTTGTACTCGGCGTTCGTGAGGATTCATGCTCGACAGCTTGCGCAACTTGGCTTCAACTTCTTCCCATTCCGTCAACGGATACAACAACAAACAAGGTTGATGAATGTCGATCGTGCAGATCATTTCACCCTGACACTCAGCCACCAGCAACTCCCGAAACTTAGTCGGTATTGCCAAACGGCCTTTGCTGTCAATGGTAATTGAACTCGCACCCCGGTACATTTACTGTGTCCTACCTGTTGTTACTATATTCGTTAATTTTTTATTGTGATTCGTTGCCGGAGATCTACCAAATTTTTGGGCGGATGATCCACAAAAACCCACTTTCTCCCACGATGTACAGTTTAGTGATTATTATAACCAGCTGTCAAGCGCAATGCTGATTAATTACCCCCACCAAAACGCAATAAAAACAAGGCGTGGCGCGAAGCTCATGATTTTGGTGGGAAAATGTGGGAGGATTAATATTTACGCGCTTTTCATGGAAAAAACAGACACTATTCCCATAACCAAAATCATAAGAAAGCAAGAGAAAAATGTAAAAAACCCGTCTTATGGCAAATTAGCCTAAAAAACCAGCTTTTATAATAGGAATATAAGGGCAGTTAGGCCCAAATCGATTCACTTTATGGGAAGAGTAAGCGTATTTGAAGGATTCAATGTTAGAATATTAACCATGCGTTAAGATCGCTGATCTATCGATGATCTGGTGGTGAACAAGAAGGGATGATCGTCAAGATCAGGGTATTTAGGTCGATTCTAACCGCCAATTTCAGTTGATTTCAATCAAAAAAGCGTAAAAATAAAATCAAATGGATCATCATTCTAAAACTTTAGGGTTTCATATTGATAACACAACATTAAAGAGTTTAACTGAAAAACCTGTCTGTTTAGGCTCAGCATTAGAGATTTGAAAACACCTCATAACCAATTAAAATCCCTAAACCGACCAGCACAGAACCTGCCAAACGGTCTTGCCAGTAGATAGCTTTGGGATGTTTTGACAGCCATCTACCCAATTTCCCCGAGATCAACGCCACACCACAATCGCAACATAACGTGACAAATGTATAACAAGTGCCTAACACAATCAGCTGAGTCGCTATCGAGCCTAATTCGAACTCGACAAATTGCGGTAAAAAAGCCAAAAAGAACAAAGCCGTTTTAGGATTGGTCAATTCAACGACCACACTTTGACGCAAAATTTTGCCTTTCGACAAAGTCGTGATCGTTTGCTTTTGCGCGGGATCAAATTTGTCGGCAGATAAATATTGATAACCCAAATACAGTAAATAGGCCGCACCAAACAATTTAACTGCCGTAAACGCTTGTGGATAATATTGAAAAATAGCCGCAATACCTAGCACCGTTGCCACTAGGTAAATAAACGCACCGATGGCCATGCCGCCTGCCGCAGCAAAACCCGCCCGTGGCCCCTGACTGATACTGCGTGCCATGATATACAGCACCGATGGGCCCGGTGTAATGCTGAGCAAAAACGAAACCAATGCAAATGTCAGTAAAGTATCTATCGATGGCATTGGTTTTTCCTTATATATAGTGGCAGTTTATTTTATTGTTGTTATTTGCGTTTTTTAATTCGAAAAATCTTGGGTTTCCAAATAAAGTGACTTTTCTATATTTAACCCATCAATTTGCGTTTGCAGTGGCTGTTTATTGCCCAAATTGATAGGTGAGCTCAACGTTTTTCTTGTCGACGGACTTATCAACAAAATTTGATCAAAGCTCGGTAACTTACCAATACGATGTACCAGCAATGCCTGATATTGATTAATATCAAGTACATAATAAACACCATTTACCTCTTGCACCAGTGGTTGATTGAGCCACTGCTTTTCAACCTTGAACAACACATCTTTAAGAGCCACCATGCCTTTACGTTCAAAATGACCGGTATAAATCACCCCGCTAAATTGCTTTAGTTGACCATTTTGCAGTTTGCTTAGCGAAAACGTTTCAGGCATTAAGCTAACCAGTTCATGTTTGTTCAATAGTCGCATGATGCCAGCTTTGGCTTGACCGTCCACTTTCAACTCCAGCACAATTTGATGCGCATGTTTACTGTGATGCAGTGGCATATGGGATGCAAAAATTCGCTCACCCACCGGCATTAACACCATGCCATGTACACCTACTGAATGATCGTGCGCTTGTCCTGCTTGAGCGAATATCAACAAAAATCCCAGCAACAAATATTTAGTCATTGTTCCACCTATAAAGTTATCAAAAGCTATTACTGATGGGCATCATACGCTATCTTTGTAGCCATATCGTTTGTATAGGGCAAAATAACTCTCTCATTCTAATGCGTAACAAATCTCACCTTTACCCAATTCGGTAGTACCAATCACCTATCTATTCCCATAAACTCAATCTCAATCAAAACCCCCAAAACACCTGTTGTGGACCGAGCACATGAATAAACCATCAACCGAAACGCCCAAACAAACTGATGCCTTTGGCGGATATGACACGCAAACAATGCTGGCGGCCAGCTCTGACGAAATATACAAAGCAGGGCTTTTGTATTTTAAAGATAACCGGGTGATTGAGCATTACCAACAGCAAAACGTTTTATATGGCCGGGTTGAGGGTGGTGATTCAGCGTTTCCTTACACTGTTGAACTTTCCCATGATGATGCAGGACATCTTCATGGACGCTGCGATTGTACGGCCGACCACACGACCGCAAATAACAAATCAACAGTCAGTGAGCGATTAATATGCAAACACGCAGTCGCCACATTATTGGCATTTAGTGAATCAAGTAAAAACAGTCAGTTATATAGCTCTGCCAAAGACATCGCTATTCGTGACCGAATCAAGCGTGGCCAAACTGAGGTTAACGTAACCCATGTTGATGGTCTGCCAGCTTTTGGCACTTGGACTGCCGCGTCGATTGTATCAACAGCCAATGTACAACAAAGTTATACTGTGAACATTCGGTCGGTTTCTGAAAAGGTTAATGCTTGCACTTGCCTAGACCTTGCCAATAACCAATTGGCGACCTGCAAACACATCGAAGCGGTTTTGCATCAATTGGCCAAAGAGAATAAAAACTTTCCTCGCCCTGCTCCCAAACCTTTTGTTTATCGTTCTTTTGGGCTAGATGCCGATTTACGCGTGCAGCGCACAGGTGGCGTGACCGAGGCGACTAGCAAATTGATAGACAGGTTCTTTGATGCCCAAGGGTTATTCAAGGGTGAATTGCCCAGCGACTTTTTTAAGTTTACCGATTTAATATTTGGTCAAGACGATATTCTCATTGGTGACGATGCTCGGCAACTGGTGCAATCGCTAGTGATCAAGCAGGCCAATCAGGTCAGGACTTTGCAAACTCATCAACAAGTGATGGCATCAGGCGGCAAGCTGCCCGGCGTTAATGCAACGCTTTATCCTTATCAGCTCGAAGGTGTGGCATTTTTAGCAGCTAATGGCCGAGGACTGCTGGCCGATGACATGGGATTGGGCAAAACTTTGCAAGCCATAGCCGGGGCCATGTGGCTTACTCATAATAGCGGAGCCAAAAAAGTACTAATTGTTTGCCCTGCATCACTTAAACACCAATGGGCACGCGAAATTGAAAAATTTACAGGTCAGTCATCACAAATCATTCAAGGTGGACCTGCCAAGCGTCACGCTCAATATACCCAAGACAAAACCTTTTTTATCGTTAACTACGAACTAGTTCTGCGCGACCTTAGTGTTATCAACGAAGTTCTAGCTGCTGATTTAATGATCCTCGATGAAGCTCAGCGCATTAAAAATTGGCGAACTAAAATAGCCACAGCAATTAAACTGGTGCACAGTCAATATGCCTTTGTACTAACCGGCACGCCACTTGAAAACCGCCTAGAAGATTTATATTCACTCATGCAAGTGGTCAGTCAAGATGTGCTTGGGCCTTTATGGCGCTATTTAAGCGATTATCATATCTTGGATGAAGGTGGCAAAATTCAAGGTTATCGTAATTTGGCGCATTTACGCCAACGCATTGGTCAATCAATGATGCGCCGCAATCGCACCATAGTTGCCGACCAATTGCCGGGTCGAACCACTTTGCGCCTAGATGTCATGATGTCGAAAAAGCAAATTGAATTACACGACAGCGCCATCAGCACCGCCGGTCATATTGCCAATATAGCCAAAACTCGGCCTTTAACCCCTTCTGAAAGAAACCGCCTAATGGCCTCATTGCAACAAGCTCGCATGGCTTGTGATGCCGCAGGTTTGGTCGATAAAAAAACCAAAGGCTCGCCTAAGTTAAACGAACTCAAAACACTGGTTGAAGATTTGTGTATTGATGGTGGCCGTAAAATGGTGGTGTTTTCACAGTGGCGTACCATGACCACCATGATTGAAGATATGTTGCGCCATATGGGCGTGGGTTGTGTGCATCTGCATGGCGGCATTCCCACCAATAAGCGTGGCCAGTTAATGGATGATTTTGCCAGTGATGATGCTATTAAAGTGTTTATTTCTACCGATGCAGGTGGTTCGGGTTTAAACCTGCAATCGGCTTCGGTGTTGGTCAACATGGATATTCCGTGGAATCCGGCGGTGCTTGAACAGCGTAATGCCCGCATACACCGTTTAGGCCAAACCAATAAAGTACAGATTGTTTTGATGATAGCCGAAAATTCTTACGAGCAACGGGTATTTCAATTGGTCAGCAACAAGCAAGATTTGTTCGACAATGTAATTGACCCAGAGGGCGGCGAAGATGTGGTCGGCATTTCGAAGAAAACCCTCACTGAGGTGGTCGACGATTTGGCCAAAGAGGCTAAACCTGCTGATGAAGTGTTAGAAAAGTTCCCAGCGATTGATTTGCCTGAAGTGTCACAAAAAGCAAACGTGGCGCCTGCTCAAAGTTTCCAACTGCCAAGCCAATTACAATCAGACGACGACAACGAAATCAAAGAAGCCCTAATCAATATTGGCCAACAATTTGGCAATAGAATTGAGCAGATACTCGCCAAAGGCGGTGGTTTGTTGATCATTTTAAGTGAGGTTGACACAACCGATAATGAATTTCTCGATTCGCTTAAACTGTCAGTTCCGGCGGCAATTGTTGATGTTAAAACCCTGCACCAACTGCAACAAATGGGCGTTAATCCTTTAAGTGCAGACAGCCAAACCATAGATTTACCAGCACCGGTTTATGAACGCATTAGCCCGTGGGTGTTACAAGCAAACGAGAAGTTAGACGCCGCGCAAACGTTGTTGGAGCAAAAAATAACAGGTGGCGTGATGGAGCTGATTTGTTCAGCCATTGCGTCAATGTTAACTGAAATTGCTCAATCACCCCAGTTGATGCCTATCGAGCAAGTGCCCGTGTGGTTATATTCCGAGGCAATTCCAGCGGGTTTATTAACACTAGAGCAAACTTATATCGTCAGTCAGGTGATTGGCTTGCGGTTAGCCAATGCCATACCCAACAAACTGTTATGGCAGTGTTTTGCTGATACGAAGGAATTGATTGAAACATTAGATTGAGGTTTTTGGTCAAAACAATATGAGGAGAAAGCAGCAAAGAAGGAATACAAAAACCTGTCTAAATCCTTATAGACAGGTCTTTTTAAAGCGGGGTTTTTAGCACTCGTTCATACGAGCATAAAGGTCACCAGATTCCCAGCTGTGCTTGGTACAGTTTTCATCAACAAGTGTTTGCGGAATTACTGAATCTTCTCCCGGCAAACATGTAACCATGATAGGAATGTGTTTTTCAGCGGCATGGTGCGCTTCAACATTCAACCAAGGGCTGTTGTGGTGTTGGTCACCTAGAACAAACAAAGCGGCATCGCAATTTTCCATGGTGTGTTCTACTTCCCAGTTAACGGCTGTAGGGCCGTTATAAGAAACGTCATTTTCAACAAAAGTCAAATGGCCATCAATATCGTCTTTATGTTGCATCACCATGTTTTTAACAACTTGCGCCACTTTGCGATCATTAAAGTCATATGAAACAAAAATATTCTTAGCCATTACAATTCTCCGGTTAATACGCTGTGTGTTTAATTTGGGACTCGATTAATTGGGCACATTCTACACCACAGTCCGGAACTGAGCAGTAGCAAATGTCTGCTAATTTGAGGGCAATGTCTCAAAATAAATAAAGAGATTTCTGACGAATGTAGGCTGTTAAACGAAGGATGGACAACTAAAAAAAATGCCAGCCGGTGATCCTCACCAGCCAGCAGAGGTTATTACGAATTCAAGCAAGCAATGATTTCATTAACGTCCCAACCAACTTTTACACTGCTAGTGTTGGCCAACAAATCAGGGATGTAAGCGTTGGTTTGCGGCAGCTGAGTCAACAATATTGTCATCCCTTTTGACATTGCACACTCAACCTCATGATCAAGCCAAGGGCTGTTGTGCGGGTTTTCACCGACAATAAACAAAGTCGCGTCACATTCATCCATCAAACGCGCCACTTCCCAGGCAATAGCAGAAGGTCCATTGTATGATACATCGTCAGTCACAAAAACGAGATGTCCATCCAATTGCTTCAGCGCTTTTCGCATCATACTTTGAACCAACTCTTTGACAATCCGATCACTAAAGTTGTAAGAAACAAAGATTCTTTGCGCCATTTTAACCCTCCTAATATACAGTTTATGAAACAATCATCGGCCATAAAACTCCGCTGATTGATTATATATTACACAATACGACAGCAATGAGTAGGTTCAAAAAGCAATAATACTGAGGGACATTTCAACTTTTTATTGTGCCTTTATAAATCAACAAAAATTGAATTTTTATTGTTATTTTTCAACCAGTTAAAATAGGTTCAGTGTCCCCTACGGTTTAAGACACAATAATTAAAAAAGCGGGTTTTGGTGGTGTTTGGGCAACTTTCCCACTCAGGGCTACATATTCAGCACTTTGTCTTGTATATTGTTGTTATCCATAAAAATAATCTGGCGCGATGAATGTATAAATCTTTTCTGTTTAGTCTGTTACTGATTTTAACACTCACTGGCTGCGAATCTGAAAAGAAACCTGTAGATAAAATCCCGGTCAGTAAAACAACAAGCGCGCAAAAAACACCAAGCAAAATAGCCACTCAAGCCCCAATTAAAAACAACAGTGCTCGAAGCTGGGCGCAGATAAAACAAAGTGGCGTGCTCAACGCACTAAAATTACAGTGGGAAGCACAAAGTAGCCTGCCTCGCAGTGGCGCCACCAGCCTTTTTCATATCGATTTATTAACTGAGTTTGCCCACCAACACGGTCTGCGTATTCAATGGCATAAAGTCGATAACCTCAATCAAATGTTTGAACAGTTGGCACAATTTAAAGCCGACATTATTCCCCGTCACCTAAGCATTACCGACAAAAGACAATCGCATATGACCTTTACCTTGCCACTGGCTCAAGACGAGGAAATGCTCATCGGCAAAAAGGGCATGCCTGTGCCTGACACAAAATCAGTCATTACCGTTTCAGTGCCAGAGCATACGGCTTATATCGAAACACTTAAAAAGCATTTCCCCGAGTGGAAAATAGCCCCTCTCAAAGACTTGCTTAACTGGGAAGATACCGCTGATGCTTTGTCTGAGGGAAAAATTCAATACAGCGTGCTCGACAATCACGCCGCCGCGCAGCTCACCGCCTACCGAGACGATGTAGTGCCGTTAATGAAATTGCCAGAAACGAGGCAACTGGCCTGGGCAGTCACTAAAGACAATCACAGCTTGGCGGATAAATTGAATGAGTTTATTGCAGCCCACCATGTTGAGCAGTCACCCCAAGCCAGTCGAAAATTGGATTTAAACCAAATTAAAAAACGAAAACAACCACTGCGTATGATCACCCGCAACAGCCCCGAAACCTATTTTTTATGGCGCGGCGAACTGGCTGGGTTTGAATATGAATTAATGCGTGAATTTGCCAAACGGCACAAAGTAAGATTAGAAGTAGTTGTTGCCGACTCTTACGAGCAGATGAAACAACTGTTACAGCAAGGCAAAGGTGATGTGATTGCCGCTGGACTATCTAGAACACCTGAGCGTCAAAAAGAACTGCAATTCAGCTTCCGTTATAATCGGGTATCTGAGCAGCTTGTTTCTCATCAAGATAACCCAACTATCAATACGCCTGACGATCTTAAAGGCCGAACCATTACGGTTCGTAAGAGCAGCGCCTTTTGGGATACGGCGCAAACACTGGCCAAAGAACATGGGGCAAAAGTGTTACCCGCTGATGAAGATATGCCCACCGAATTGTTAATTGCACAAGTAGCCGACAAAACTATTGATTTGACTATCGCCGACAGCAACTTGATTGGCATTGAACAACGATTTAGAGATAACCTGCATGTATCGCTGACATTACAAGAAAAAGTACCTTATGCTTGGGCCGTGCGAAAACGTAACCCGCAGCTACTCAACGCACTCAATGCCTTTATCAAAAAAGAATATAGAGGCACCTTTTATAACGTGGTCAAAACCAGATATTTTGGCAATAAAAAACGCCAAAAGAATTACCGCGAAAACAGAATACAAGTAGACTCAGCCCTGTCACCCTACGACAACCTAGTCAAAGACGCCGCCCGTGAGCATCAATTCGACTGGCGTTTAATCACCTCGCAAATGTTTCAAGAAAGCCGCTTTAACCCCAAGGCCAAATCATCGGCAGGCGCCGTGGGTTTAATGCAGGTATTGCCAAGAACGGCCAAAGAGTTGGGTTATGACAACCTCACTAATCCTGAAGAATCTATTAAAGCCGGTATTCACTACCTTGACTGGACGCGCGACCGCTTTTCGGATGATATGCCTGTTCAACAACGACTCTTTTTCGCACTCGCCGCCTATAACGCAGGTTATGGCCATGTAAAGGATGCCCAAAGGCTGGCTAAAAAAATGAATCTAAAATCTGATGTGTGGTTTAACAACGTAGAAAAAGCGATGTTATTACTGCAAAAGCCAAAATACTACAAAAAGGCCCGTTTTGGTTATTGCCGAGGCAGCGAACCGGTTAATTATGTGAGGAATATTCAGCAGCGTTATTTAGGGTATTTGGATATAGCGCAATAGGGCAAGGGAGGCAATCCCCAATGCTGTTAACTTAAGGATTGGTTCGATTTTACGCAGTCTACCAAAGGGTAGCGATATTCTAGCAGCGAGTTGTTCTTTTCTTTAAAATATTTTAACCACATTAGTACATGGAAGTATGTAATTAGAACAACGCAGGAGCGGTTGTCGAGAGGACGCAGAGAGCACAGAGAAAAGAAACAAGATCAAAATTACTGGTTTTTGTTTTTGCCCTTCTCTGTGTCCTCTGCGTCCTCTGTGGTGATAAGTTTTTGATTTTTTAATCTTAGGTCAACAGCATTGGCGGCAATCCCGCCCCTACGAGCCAACCCAATTAGAAACGGAAACGAACACCTAACTGAATCTTCCAAACAGATGGCACTTTGGCCACTGTTGGAGAAGGTTTGGTAAAGTTGCTGTAAACATAATGACTGTAGTCGTAACCTGTCACAATAGGATTACCATCGCCGTCAACACCGTTAGTGATTGCGTCAAATCCGCCATTCACAACAGGTGCGTTAAACGGTTGAACATAACCTTCTGCTCTGCCCCAGTCATCGTTAAGCATGTTACCAATGTTTTCGATGTCTAACGTTAACTCAATTGCCTGTTCGTCGGTTACCTGCACTTCTTGCATAATGCGCACATCAAAACGGTGTATCCAGCTACTCTCACACGAGTGGCGGCGTGAAATCGTGCCTTTGGCACTGGACAAACATTCAGATGAATTGATGTAATCGAAGAAACCCGTTTTATCGAACCCTGCGGCAAAGCTCACCAAAGGATCGTTTTCGTCAGTTGGTACGTACAATGACTGCGAGTTGTAACCCACCCAAGTGGCGAAATCAGCAAAACCACCAAAGCCATTGGCAACACCCGTACGCATTGTATGGCTGTAATGACGACCCTCACGACCGGTATAACCAATGGCAACCGTGGTGGTATTATCACCAAAAATTTCATCACTCCACGTTAAATTTGCGGTAATTGAATGGGCGATTTCAAATTCAGAATTGTATTCTTCTTCACTTTGAAAATCAGCATTGGCTGGCATTGAATAACCTTCAAACGCAACAAAAGCGTTACCCGGGTTCACCTCGGTCAAGTCTTGATAGGTGTAACCTATGTCAAAGCTGTAGGTGCCGTGGTCGGTGTAAAAGACTTTAGCAGCACCAATGCTGGCAATCACGCCACCGCCTTTACTCGTATTTTCAAGCGACAAATCAAACGGCGCTGGAGAACTGTAAATTGGACGACCATCCGGTGCCGTTGCGGTTTTAACCATGTTTAATTCACGATACTTAGCCGCGTTTTTCACTTTGTTATAGATGATGTCGCCAGTAAGCAACCAATCTTCACCCAAAAAGCCAAGGTCTTGACGGCGCTCTAGGCCAATGTTCATTTTCCAAATGCTAGGGATTTCAAAGTCTGGATGAACCGAGTTGGTATCACTGTTGCCGCCACTAAAACCACCTGCGGCCAAAAAGTCAGTGACCTCTTGCGGAGTGCTATGACCGTCGAAGCAACCACCGAAACAACCGGCAAAAGTTTTGCGTCTGCCGTCGTTGCCATATGAGTTAGACAACCACACGTTAGGGCCACCGCCGCCAAACAAGCCAACGCCGCCACGAACAACGGTTTCATTGTCATAGGTGTAGGTGAAACCAACGCGCGGTTCAATCAAGTCTAAGCCGTCAAAGTTACCTTGATTTGAATAGCCGTGGCGCGAAACAAAGTCGGAGTTTAACGTAGGTAGAACATCATTGTGATATATGCTGTAGCGCAGACCGTAGGTCACTATCAGCTCATCAGTAGCATTCCACTCGTCTTGTATATATAAGGTATCAAGGTCATATTCAAACTCGTCTAGCGCACTTAGAGGATTGCCATCAAGCGCGTTTTGAAACACATGAAAAGCCAAGTTATTTTCAAAAGCCTCAATGCTCTCAAAGGTACTCATACCTAAAGAACCAAATACAAACAGGTTCTCGATTTCAAGCTCTTCATGTTGCCAGCCAAAGGTCAACTTATGTTCATCATTGACAAAATAATCACCACCGATTTTCATCGTAGAACGAACATTAGACAACGTATTGGCATGACGGAACTGATCAGGACCAATATATAATTGACCGCCGTTTGGTGTGCCAATTAGCATCTGGCCAAAATTGGCGCCTAACAAAGGGTCTTGAGCGGTTTTGACTTCTTTTTCTGACAGTTTAAATTCGGTAGAGAAATCGGCGTTCCAATCAGAGAACACCTGCAAGCTATAGGCTTTAAGCGTTTCGTTTTGGTTGTAACGGTTTGATTCAGCCGTTGCCCAATTGGCGTTAGGGAAAGTCTCACCCCAAAAATCACGAACCGTGTTGCCTTTATTGTCTTGATAAGTCAAAGATGCACGATGGTCGTCATTTATATACCAATCGAGTTTCAACAATAGATTTTTGGCTTGCTCATCTTTGGGGGTATTGTACGACCCAATGTCGTAATTCCAAACCGACTGAGCAATGCTGGCGATTTGATCGAAGTCTGCTTGTGTTACACCAATTTTTTCATTGGGTTCAACAACACCATTTTCGTTGTCGAGGCTAAATTGATAGGGTGAGTTGGACTTAAATTTTTCATAAGAAGCAAAGAAAAACAATTGGTCTTCAATGATAGGCCCACCAATGGTGAATCCGTAAGTGTCTTCGGTGTAATCACCGATATTCAAATCTTCGCCTTCGCTTTTGTCGCCAATCATTGAATCGTCGGAGCGGAAATAAAACGCCGTACCATGGAATTCGTTGGTGCCCGACTTGGTGGTGACATTGATGTTACCGCCTTGAAAATCACCATAGGTGACATCAAATGGCGCGATATTCAACGATAATGCCTCTATGGCGTCTAACGAGATAGGTGAACGACGACCCGGGTAACCGTTTTTGTTCAGACCAAAATCATCATTTTGCTTAACGCCGTCAACAGTCAAACTGTTGCCACGTACGTTACCGCCCGCAATAGACAGCGCAGGGCCGCCATCGGCGGTAGGGTCAACCATAATTTTAGATTCACGCTTAAGCAAAGACTTCAAATCACGGCTAATAGACGGCGTGCTACGAATATCTTCTTCACTAAACTCGCTGCTTGGGCCTTTTTTCATTGCCGCAGCCATCGCCGAAGAGCCTTTGACTGAAATGACCTCAACTTTGGCAGCGCTCGCAGCTTGTAGCTCAACGCTGGCAGTACGGCCAAGTTTCAAGAATAATTCGGTGATGTTATTGACCTTATACTGCGAACCGTCCATGAGTTTAACGGTGTAAGGGCCACCTACGGCCAAACCTTTAGATTGAAATATACCGTTGGCACTGGTCGTTAAGGTTTTTTTACTGCCGGTGGGCACGTGAATAACTTCAACAGTGACCCCCGCCAACGGGCTACCCTGGGTATCAACCAGTTGCCCCCGGATACCAGATGAAGTCACTTGCGCTGAAGCTTGGTGACTGGTCAGCAAGGCTGCGGTCACAAATAAGGCAACACGAGTCAGTTTATGCATGAATGCTCTCCGAATAGAATAAAAAAGGGTAGTGATGCCAGAAATAGTAGACCCCATTTCGGCTTTTGGCGAACCCAAACCGACGTAGCTTAACAGGTATTTATATAGGTTGGATATTGAATGATTTATGTTTAGTTAACCATTTGGTCAACTTATTATCAGCACATGAACAGCCCAACTCAAGGAGTAACCAACTTGCATACGTAAACTGCCAAATATGCTCCGTCATAGTATTGTGCTAATATTCGCCTTATAAACTGAAAACACGAGTAACATGATGTCTACGAATTTAAAGCAAGTGATTAAAGATGCCACTGCACTTTCTGCGGATGACAAAGCCATGGTAGCGCATTGCCTAATATCTTCTCTTGAAACCCGACAAGACAGCGGTGTCGATGAAGCCTGGGCAGAATTGGCTGAACAACGTTTTAAAGAACTTGAATCAGGGAAAGTCAAACCCGTTTCCTGGCACGATATTAAAACAGCAGTAATGTCTAAAAATGGCTAAGTTGATATTTCATCCAGACGTTCAATATGACATAGAAGAATCTTACGACTGGTATGAAGACAAAGCGATTGGTCTTGGTGATGATTTTATGAATGAACTTGAATCAGCGATTGCAGCGGTCACCGCTTTGCCAGATACATGGCCAAATTTTCTCAAAGGCTTTCGCCGTTTCTTGCTCAAACGATTTCCATTTTCCCTCATCTATAGAGCAAGTGAAGACAGGATTTATATTGTTGCTGTAATGCACAACAGCAGAAAACCAGGATACTGGGTTGATCGCATTTAACCCTACCCAAGCAACCCCGGCTCATCAAAATACCCCTGTAAAACCTCAATAAACTGTCCGACATGTAACCCGTCAACAACCGCATGATGCGCATCAAGGGTAAAGGGCATTGTATAATCGCTTTTGCGCATTTTACCAAACACCATGCGCGGTATACCGCTAGGGTCGTTTGAGTGTGATGCATGGTTAAAACTGGTAAAGCTCACCCACGGGATCACCGACATATAAACCGTGCCTTTGTTGGCTTGGTTGGTTGCAAAGGTATCGTTGAAAAACAGCTCTGATATTGCCTTATCTTTAGCTGCCTTGAAATTTGCGCTGAATTGCACAAAATTGTCGGCATAGGGAATATCGCAAAAACGAAAGGTTTGATCTGCTGCCATCACCGCCACACTTATCATCACATTTTCATAAATCCTAACCTCATCGCCGGCAACCCGATAACGAAACGGTTCTAACTGATTGATGGTTTTCATGGTTAAGTACAGGTAGGCGTCAAAAAATGGCAAGTTGTTGGTTTTACAATAGCTGAACAGTGCTTTGGCATTTAAGTCGCAGCCAATTTGAAAGAACGGCTGAGCGAAGGCTTTGTAGAATTCGAAATGCTGACTGCGGGGCCAGCTTTTCATATCAAGTAGGGCGTAGGTTTCTTTCACTTTTTTACCTTTTTGATTTGCGCACTACAGGCTAGCGGAATATTAGGGCGCAACGCAAGTGCATATGACGCCAATTCAACAAAAATCAGTCAAGCTCTTTAGACCCACCACAAATCGGCAAAATAACCCTAAACAGCGTCCCTGATCCAATTTCAGACTCTACTTTCATTTCACCTTCGTGTTTTTGGATAATGCCGTACGAAATCGATAACCCCAGCCCAGTGCCCTCGCCTACGTCTTTGGTGGTAAAAAAGGGTTCGAATAAACGGTGTTTGGTAATTTCATTCATACCGCAGCCATCATCTTGAACGGTGATCTCTACCGCTTCTTCTAATTGCTGGCAACCTATGGTGATTGTGCCTAACTCTTTGGTGTTATACTTTTCACGTTTGTCTCGAATGGCATCGCACGCGTTTATGATGAGGTTCATAAAAACCTGATTAAGCTCTGAGGGGTAACACAAAAGCGCGGGGTTATCTTTAAAGTCAGTAACAAACTGGGCAAGCTCAGTGTGTTTGGTTTGCACCAACTTCACTGTTGACGCCAAACCATCTGCCACTTTAAGAATTTTCTTATCCACCGCCTGCGGATGACTGAAGGTTCGCAAGTTTTGAACAATGGTTTTGATTCGCTCAGTACCCTCTTCAATGGTTGATATGTGCTCAAATAACGGGGTGAACTGCTGCTTAAAGCTTTCTTGTATTTCGTCATCTTCACCGGCGTCAAGCAGGTTATAAAGGAACTTTTCAAACGCTTTTAAATCGGCTTCTAGATTTTGTACACTCACATGCACAAAGTTGGTGGGGTTGTTAATTTCGTGGGCAACGCCTGCGGTCAGTGTGCCCAAAGAAGCCATTTTTTCTGACTCTATCATTTGGTCGCGCATGAATTTTAGGTTGTGCACCATGGTTTGTAACGCTTCGTTTGACGCTTCGATGGCCTCGGTTCTAAGGGCCACTTTTTCTTGTAATTCGCTGTTAAAGCTCTCAAGCCCCTGTTGTTGCTTAACAATCGATTGTTGCATCAATTTGAAATTGTCGACTAGCATGCCAATCTCACCCACCGCTTGTATCTCTATCTTTTGATCATATGCGCCAACGGCAATGGTTTTAGTGACGTCAGACAATTGAATGATAGGTCGTAAAAATCGGTTGAGTAACCACGATATCAAGAAAAAAATGGCCACAAAAAAGGCCAATGTTGGCAATGCAAATTTGAGGAGTAGTGCCTCCAAAATGTCATCAAATTGCTGGTTAAGCGGTTGGCCCATGCGAATCAACGCTTTTTCGCTCAAAATATTGACGTATATCCAACCTTGTTCATCTAATGCGGCATAAGCTATGTAGCGAACCTGTCCAGCCAGTGTGATTTTTTCGTAACCATTGGTTTGATTGTTTAGCGTTTTGCTAATCTGTTTAAAAAAACCTTTAAAATCAGAATCATATTCAAGTAATGATTGTTGTATCAGTTGCTCTACTTCAAGCGGGTTTTGACGATAAATATCATTAATGGCTTGCAAACCTAAGGCAATTGGTCGAAATGACTCATCAAGCAGTATCGCGTAACTGTCATTTTGGGCATCCGCTTTAACAAAATGCTCTACTAAATTTTGCAGCATAATGCTGGTGCCAACCACCCCAACAAACTGGTTTTCATGATAAACAGGTACTATTGCGCTAACTACTCTGCCAAGGCCTGTGGGGTCTTGATACAAAGGTGTCCATCGCAATTCTCTTTGTGGGTTATTGGTAGGTGTGCCCAAAGTGTAAAAAAGGTCTGTTACAGCAGGATGATTTGGCCTTAAAACAGCGTTGGTATCAGTGCTCAAGTAGTATTTTACATCGCCAGTGTTATTAACAAAAAAATGGCTCTTGGTGTGAGAATTTCGCTTTAATAACGGCTCAGAATAGTCACTAAGGCCGGTTAGAGGTTTATTTTCAACTAGCAAACGTTCGACAAAATCAGCAAGGCTTAATGCATCATCTTCAATAGATTTGAGCAACAAAGACAGCGTTTGTTTTTGTGCGCTGGTATGAGTTTGATAGAAGGTTTTACTGTGTTCGAGTAGCGTGGCATTGCTTGCCTGTAACGAGTTCTTTTTAGCGGTATCCAGTGATGATATGCCCAAATAACCACTAAAAATCAACAAAGCCAAAAAGATAACGATAAACACCAATAAAGATTTTTGTTTAATACCAAACTTTACTCTACTGACTGTCATATTAAACGATTCCTTTTATATTAGGCGTTGAATTGTCGTAGCTACGCGTTGCAACGTGCATCACAGCAAAGGTAAATTCACTGTAATTTCACTGCCAACCCCTTTGGTAGACTGGGCTGTGATGGTGCCACCATGGTCTTCAATAATACCAAATGAGATGGCCATACCAAGGCCTGTGCCATCGCCTACGGCTTTGGTGGTGTAAAATGGCTCGAACAACCTGAGCCGGGTTTGCTCAGTCATGCCAGCGCCATTATCACTAATAACCACTTTAATATTGCCATCTTCAAATTTACAGCTTAATGAAATACTACCCAGACGACGTATCGATTGAGTGGCTTGTTTTTCTTCAATAGCATCACAAGCGTTAACAATAATGTTTAAAAAAACCTGATTGAGCTGGGCCGGATAACACTGCAATTTGGGCAAAGGGTTAAAGTCAGTAAAAAATTCGGTGACTTCAAAGTATTTGGCTTTTACCAAATTAATGGTCGACTCGATACATTCAACAATATCCCCCGGTTTCTTATCCGAACTGTGTAAATGGGTAAACGCACGTAGGTCTTGTACAATGATCTTGATTCTCTGGGTGCCGTTAATGATGGTGTCGATATGTTCATTGAGTGGGTTGAATTTCTCGTTTAACGCTTCAATCACTTCTTCATCAGCATCGTCCCCGGCCAATTCAAGAATAAATGTATGAAAACGTTCCAAATCGGCCTGCAAATTTTCAACCCCAACATGAACAAAATTGGTCGGGTTATTTATTTCATGGGCGACACCAGCGGTCAGGGTACCCAACGAGGCCATTTTTTCTTGCAATACCAACTGTTTTTGCGCATCAATTAACGCTTCATGGGTTCTTTCTAACTTGTCATAACCCGATGCATTGGCGATGGCGATGGCAGAATAACTGGCCAAAGTACGCAACATATCAATCTGTTCACGGTTAAAGGCATGGGCTTCTGGGTGTTGAACACTCAGGCAACCAACAATTTTATCACCAATAATCAAAGGGATAAAAATGATGGTTGCCATGATTTTTCCCGTTTTAGGACTGGCTAGTGGCTGATTGAAATATTTTCGCACGTCAGATGGTTCAAAAATCAATAGCTCTTTGCGGTTTTTAACACACCAAACCACAGGGCTACCTGGCTCATCTAAATCATAATCAATCGCAGACAGCTTTTGACTGTCTTCAACTATCAAGGGCACATGCACCACATTTTGTTCTATGTCTAAAATACCCAACAAAAAGCTATGAGCATCTAAAATGGTACTTAAGCTACGATAGATATTTTTGATCACCTGATTCAATTCAAGTGTCGCGGTTAGGCTTCGCCCCAGCTCTTCGAGCATCACGATATCGGTGGTGCTTTTGCTGACTTTTTTGGTGGCATGTGCCAATTCGATATTGGCCTTATCTAATTGTTCGCCATGCGCGGCCAGTTTGGCTGCCTTTTGCAGAACTTTTTTCTCTAGTTGGTCGGCATGCTTTTTCAACTGCAAATTGGCTTGATTTAAATCATGGTTGAGTCGCACCACATTAATGTGCGTTTTCACTCTTTCGAGTAATTCGGTTTTAGACACCGGTTTGGTCAAAAAGTCGTTAGCACCAGCTTCAAAACTGGCACTCATGTCGTCTACTGCGCCTTTTGCTGTGACCATTAATACCGGCAATTGGTTGGCAGGATAAACACGGCGAATTTGGCGACACACCTCATAACCGGTCATGCCCGGCATCATGGCATCAAGCAATATCGCATCAAATTTTTCTTCGTTTTCAATGACCTTCAATGCGTCTTTGCCATTGCTCACCGCAACCACCTGATAATTGTCTAGACTCAAATGATTCTGCATGACCTGAATATTGATTGGTTCATCATCGACGACCAAAATGCGCTCGGTGGTAGTTTGCCCGTTTCTTGACGTATTACTGACAATTTTGCTGTTGTTCATCAACGGCTTATTGCCGTTTAACATAATGCCTTCAGTTTGGGCGTCAGGTTCGTTGGTTAAACTTTGAGCCAGCACTTTGGCGGTATGAGTTTGTTCGCTCAGCTCTTTTGATGCAGGTTGATGTTCGCAAACTGGTAGAGTAAAGCTGAATTCTGAGCCTTTTCCCTCGCACGAGACAACCTTAATGGTGCCATTATGTAGCTCTACCAATTGCTTGGTTACGGCCAATCCCAAACCTGTGCCACCCGACGTTCTTGTTGCCGACCCATCGGCCTGCTCAAAAGATTCAAAAATGCTTTCTTGTTTGTCATCAGCAATGCCAATGCCGGTATCAGCAATACAAATTGTGACATTATCTCGCCATACCCTCGACGATACGGTGATCTGCCCTTCGTTGGTGAACTTAATGGCGTTTCCAATCAGATTATAGAGAATTTGCTGCACCCTATTTTCATCAGCCAACACCAGCGGAATCCCCCTATCGACTTTATTAACTAACTGAACCTTAGATTTGCTAACCGTATTGCGAGAGAACAAAATGACTAAATCAGTCAAGGTATAAACATCAACAGGCGTGAGTTTGAGGCTAAGTTCATGATGCTTCAATTTTGAAAAATCGAGTATATCGTCGACCAAATGGGTTAAACGATTGCCGCTGGTGACAATCAGCGATAAATTATGACGCTGCTTGTCTGACAAAGAGCCAACAGCCCCGGCCAACA
>CALKGI010000105.1 GCA_938085045.1 uncultured Alteromonadaceae bacterium | reverse complement strand
TTTGGTGATATAATCATTGGCCAAGGCTGTCAGGCCGTCGAGTTTTGAACCAGCATCGCCTTTGGCGGTGAGCAACACAATGGGGATATGGCTGGTTCTAATATCTTGTTTGAGCTGTCTGGTTAACGAAATGCCGTCAACTTTGGGCATCATCACATCAGACACAATCAAATCAGGAATATGCTCTTTGGCCATCTGCAAACCCTCTTTGCCATCACAAGCAAGCAAACACTCATACTCATCATTAAACAAGCTATGTAGATGCGACAACATCTCGGGGTGGTCTTCAATAAGCAACAGTGTGTTGTCGGCGCTTTTTGATATTAAAACCGGCACTACAGTGTCTTTTTCACTGCTCAAAAACTCGCTTTCTAACGCACCTGTGGCGGTATAAGTAGAGACTTCTTTAACATCACTGCCTTGCGCCCTAGGCAATTCAATAAAAAACGAACTGCCTTGCTCGGCAGAACTTTTCAGCCAAACTTTACCACCCGATGCATCTACCAGCTCTTTAACCAAAGCCAAGCCTAAGCCCGTGCCAGCAACATGCTGATCAGGTTGACTGCCCCTGACAAAAGGTTTGAAAATGTCTGGTTGCTCATGCTCAGCAATGCCCGGTCCGGTGTCGCTGACCACCAAGGTAACAGAGCGCTCATCTTGAGTTGCCGAGAGTATAATGCTGCCATTGGCCGGGGTGTATTTGATGGCATTAGACAGTAAATTCACTAACATTTTTTCTAGCGCATCGGCTTCAACCCAAACCACAATACAAGGTTCTATATTCACCTCAACCTGATGGTTTTGCTCGGCAATATTGCTGTGAAGTGCATCGATGACCACTGCCGAAAAATTCGCCAAATCAATATTTTGTGGTTTAACTTCAGCACTAAAATTAAAACGAGCCAGCTCTAATAATTGTTCTACCATGCGCAGTAACCGGTAGGTATTGCTTTGCGCCGAGTTAATTAACGCTTGCTCTTCTTTGTTAGAATTGCGTTGTTTAAAATGCTTTACGGTGCGTAAAATTAGGCTTAGCGGTGTTCTGAATTCATGAGAAATATGGGTGAACAACCGCTCTTTTTGCTCCAGCAACTCAGCAATGGTGGCCGTTCGCAAATTCACTTCGTTTTCTAAATGCTGCGCTTTTTGATTGATAACACTTGTTCGCCACTGCACTAAAGCAAATACAAAACCAACCACCAAAACAACATAAAGCACATACGCCCACCATGTTAGCCACCACGGCGGGTTGATAGTCACCTTTAATACTGCACCCTCTGGGTCCCACAACATGTCTTTATTACTGCCCTTAACCCTAAAAATGTACTCACCCGGCCACAGGTTTGAGTAACTGGCAAAACGCCGCTTGGCACCCGTGCTTTGCCACTCGTTTTGCCACCCTTCAAGACGATATTGATATTGGTTTCGCTTAGGGTCAAGAAAGTCCAATGCCGCAAATTCAAAATCTAACTGTTCAAATGGATAGCTCATGATCACAGTGGTCGCCGCATAAATTGGCCCATCAAGGCGCTCTGTGTCATAGCTAATATCTTTGCCATTCAACCGCGCTTTGGTAATCAAGGTTGTTGGCGGTGTTTGGTTTTTTTGCAGTTTTTGTGGGTGAAAATACATAGCTCCGGTACCGCCAAAATACATCTGACCGCTATCGACATCTTTAAATGCTGCACCCAAAGAAAAACCACCGTCGATTGACATGCCATCGCTTGAATCGTACACCTGCACGGCAAAGGTATTGATATTGAACTTAAAAACCCCCTTTGTAGAGCTTATCCATAAATTGTCAAAATCATCAACCAATAAACCAAACAGTGTATCTGAAGGCAATCCATTTTTTTGTGTAAAGTGGCGAAAAGTCTGGGTTTTTGGGTCAAATTGCTCTAATCCATGCCAGGTGGTCAACCAAATTTTACCGTTGATGTCTTCATATATGCCTTTAACGGTATTGCTGCTGATGCTGCTCGGGTCATTACTGTCGTGTACGTAAGAAACAAAGGAGTTATCTGCCGGATCATAACGGCTAAGCCCACTGGCATAACTACCAACCCACATCCTTTTTTTGCTGTCACGATACAAAGAGATCACAACATTTTGTTCTGGGGCGTTTTCAACACGGTGGTATTGCAGTGTTGTTTTATCAAGTTTGATTAAACCGGCCGCTTGCGTGCCTATCCACAGGTATTTTTCATCTTCAGCAAATGCACTGCCCCACAAAAAATCTTTTTTGTCAGCAAACAACAACGCCATACCCGTATCATCTTTACGCAGTAACCCTTTGTTTGAGCCCAACCAGTAGGTACCATCAGCACTACGAAAAACCTGCGAGCCTCTGATATTCTTAGGGAATAGCCATAAATGTTGCTGCTCTTCAGGCATTTTAAAGGGCAAATATCCTTCACCGCTACCCAGTAGGCCAATCTCCTTATCCAAATAAAATGAAATTGCTACAGTATTACTCGGCAAATCGCCCTCCTGGCCCAGCACAGCATTAAAATGTGCGGCATTTGTCGGAATATACAAAACACCATTGTCTGTTGCGAGCCACACTATGCCTTGCTCATCTTCGAATATGGCAAAAATCAAATGACTCTGTAACAAACGTTGGGTGCTCTGGTCTGCGTTCAGTTGGTACAGCCCCTTATTCATCACCGAAAATATCACCTTTTGGTGTTGATCAACTGTCGAATAAACCACTTCATTTTTGTTCAGCGCTGTATTGCCCATACACCCAAGCGACACCAACTGATTCAAGTCAATACAAACCAATCCATGATGCATAGTGCTAACCTGCAATACCCGGTTGTTGACGGTCAGATGATTAATAGGACCATCTAATTTAGGCATAAAATGGGCAGTCAACGAGTCCACTTTCATATCGGTATACCAAAGCCCGTCATAAGTGCCAATCCACAACCTGTTTTGGTCAATAAGCAATGCTGTAATAATACCGCTTAATGCTACCGAGGCATTTTGCGCCAATGGGACTTTTATCAACTTGTCTTGCTTTGACAGATATTTCCATAACCCTGTGGTTGAACCAATCCAGATATCACCGTTGGCGTCTTCAACCAGCTGCTTGACCTGCGCAGTAACGCCAGAGTCTTGTTCATTCAAAAAGAAATTGATGAAATGATCTTCCGTTCGAACATACCGACTTAACCCTTTGGCTGAACCAATCCACAATCGACCTTTAGAATCGACCAACAAGGTCTGGATTGAACTGTCGGCCAACGAATGGGCATTTTCCACCTCATAACGGTAATTAACAAACTCATTACCATCATAACGACTCAACCCATCGTTGGTACCAAACCATAAAAACCCGTGCGGCCCTTTGGTCACACTTCTGACGATATTGTCTGCCAGTCCATCTTTGACCAAAAGGGTCGAAAAGACTCTATCGGCCAACGTAGGATAGGTAAACAAAAGCAAAGAAAACATCAAAACTTTAATCATACTCATACCCCGAAAATACTCTTTATTTGGCTTTAATTCAACAAGTTAACCTCACAGCTAAAGTTTTTGTCGCTGGGGCTGTAACGACAAAAGCACAAATGACTCTATGATGCATCTCGTTGCCCATCTCATGGGATATCGTCCACCTGTGAACACCACAATGGACAGTACATTTTATTCAGCAAATATTATTTATGGAGAACATTAATGAAGTATTCCAGGATTTTTACCTTATCTTTAAGCACCCTATTAATCACCAACGCTATGTCAACCGCCTTTGCCAGCGAGTTGGTCACCAACGGCGGTTTTGAAAACGTTGTGGTCGCCGAAGGTGCCAGCTCAGACATATTGGCTTCATCAGTACCTTGGCAATTAACCCCAGACAGCGACACTTATGCAGTGAACGCGGCCCTCATCAACCCTATTGCTAGTCAATATGCTTTAGAAGCCAATCACGGCAACATTGCCACAATTGAAGATGGCAGCATTCAACAAGACTTGGGCGTAGCGCTGCTGATGGGCAATACCTACACGGTCAGCGTAGACATTGGTTACCCCGGCACCGGTGGTTTTAACGGCTACAATTTGAATTTTGTGGTTAACGGCACCATCATCCCATTGTCTTCTGGCGTGACACCTGTTCAAGGCACATTCTCAACGGTTACCGTCGACTTCACACCAAACGCCGCACATCAGGCCTTGGTCGACTCTGGTGCCAACATTATTTTGACCATTGGCTCTCCTGACGCCGCTGTGGCCAGCCATAC
>CALKGI010000104.1 GCA_938085045.1 uncultured Alteromonadaceae bacterium | reverse complement strand
ACAGATGGTCCTACGACTGCTGCTGTGTCTGGCGCATATGAAGGGTTAAGTGATAGCAATACACAAAAACTGTTCAGTATGATGGACTTTACCAAGACCCTTGAAGACGATTTGAAACTGGGCGGTAAGTATGTTGGCAGTAACGCTTGGGTTGTTGCGGGCAAGCACACCAAATCAGGTTTACCGATATTGGCCAACGACCCTCATTTGCAAATTCAGGTGCCTTCTTTGTGGTATGTGGCCAATATGAAAGGCGACAAGCTCGATGTGGCTGGCATGAGTTTGGTTGGATTACCGGTGATTATTTTCGGCCACAATGAACATATCAGCTGGGGCGGTACGTCGATGATGGCTGATGTTCAGGATTTGTATTTGGAGCAAGTTAACGCGCAAGATACTAGCTCGTACAAAGTTGGTGAGCAGTGGCAAAAATTTAGCGTTCGTGAAGAACAGATAAAAGTTAGAGCAAAATCTCCAGATTCTTTGCGTGACCCGCTTAAACCGGTAACCGTGCAAATTCGTCACTCTCGTCATGGGCCTATTATTAGCGACCTATTTAAAGTCTTTGATCAGCCAGTGGCTTTACATTGGACTGGTTTAGAGTCTGGCGACACCAGTTATGAAGCTTTCTTTGGACTTAATTACGCCAACAACTGGCAAACGTTTGGCGAGGCATTAAGCGACCATGTTGCCCCTACATTGAATATGTTGTATGCCGACAAAGCTGGCAATATTGGTTATTTGGGTATGGGTAAAATTCCAGTTCGCCAGCAAGGTGAGGGGACTTATCCTGTGCCGGGTTGGAACGAACAATTTAGTTGGAAAGGTTTTATTCCCGCCAAACAAATGCCGCAAAGCTATAACCCAGATAAGGGATATATTGTTAGTGCCAACAATAAGGTTGTGGGTGAGCAATACCCTCATTTTATTTCGCATAACTGGGCAGCACCTGCCAGAGCACAGCGCATTAACCAATTAATTGAGCAAAAAATCAGTGCCAAATCGTTATTGACCAGCGAAGACATGGGGGTAATGCAGGGCGATACCATGAACCTAGCGGCCCAGCGTTTATTGCCGTTGTTAACTGCGCTTACAAGTGATGATGAGACCGAGCAAGAGGCTATTGATGCTTTAAAACAGTGGCAGGGCGATATGGCTCATGATAGTGCTCAGGCGACTATTTTTCATGCTTGGCTACGACATTTAAAAATGAACCTGTTAAATGATGAGTTACAAATGAGCTGGGGATTTGAGGCCGAATCAAACTTTTTGAACGGCATTGTCGCTAATGTTCATACTGTTGAAGTTCAACGGGCATTGGTTCAGCAGGGTAATGTTTGGTGCGATAATATTTCTACTAATGAGGTTGAGTCGTGTAAACAAATCATGATGACATCTTTGGCTGATGCGATTGATGAGACCAGTAAATTTATGGGCTCTGACGTATCTGACTGGCAATGGGGAGATATTCATAACACGGTTTATTCTCATCAACCTTTCAGCCATGTTAAATTTCTTGATTCAGTTTTTGAGCGCAGTATCAGTAACGGTGGTTCAACTGAATCGATAAACGTTGCGTCTGCCAAATTTGATATCAACGATGGTTACATTCAAGGGTTTGGGGCAGGGTTTAGACAAATTATGAGTTGGCAGGCAGATGGCATTAGTCATCGTTATATGAATTCAACTGGGCAGTCGGGCAATGTCATGAGTCGTCATTATGATGATATGGTCGCCCCGTTCAACGCCGTGGAATTTGCGAATTTAACCGATAATACGGCATCCGCAGACAGCCAGCTATCTCATTTGCTGCCTAAGCAGTAGACAAGGAAACCATTGTGAAATTATTTGAATCATTTACCAAAGCCGCACCCAATAAGGTTTTTGCCTCGATTTTGTCGGGTGCTTTGTCGGGTATTAGCTATGCATTGCTGATACCACTGGTGTTAAGTACATTTGAAGGCCCACAAGATCAGTTGGAGGCCGCTAATGCTGAACCCTATACCTTTTTGACTTTTGAGGTGGCCAATCATCAGTTTGCTGGATTGTTTTTGTTTACTTGTGTGTTTATTTTGCTTACACGTTCTTTTTCGCAGATCACCATGACCCGATTGTCGATGGATGTCACCTCAGCGTTGCGCCAGCGTTTGTATGAACGAATTGCTGGTGCACCGATAGCCTCACTAGAAAATTTAGGGTCGTCAAAGCTGATTGCTATTCTCACTACCGATGTGCCGCGCATTATTAGCGGTGCTGCAATGATACCTTTGTTGTTGGTGAGCTTGGTTACTCTGTGCGGGATGCTCGGATTTTTGCTTTATCTTAACAGCCAAGTTTTCTGGTTTGTTCTTGTTATTATTGTACTGGGTACTGCCAGTTATATGATCCCCTCTAATATGGGCAAAAAGTACTTGTTCAGAGCACGTGACGAATTTGATAATTTGCAAGAGTCTATTCGCGGTCTTATTCATGGTGCGAAAGAACTTAAACTCAATAATGCCAAGCGTGATGCATTCTTTACTGAAAAGCTGGTTAACCATGAGAAGGGCGTGCTTAAAGCCAACAAAACCGGTTATACCATCATTCAGACTTCTGCCAGTTATGGTGATTTGATTAGCTTTTTTGTTATTGGTGCCGTAACGTTTATTTTTGTTAACTACCATTCAATTAGCACACAAGAGTTGATTGGTACTGTTATGGCGTTGCTTTATATCACTTCTCCTATAGCGGTTATCTTGTCGTCTGTGCCACTGATTTTTATGGCCAAGGCATCGCTGAGAAAAGTGAACAATGTTTTGGCCGAAATGCCGCAAGAAGAAACGGGCACCGAGACTTTGTCGGCTACCCCATGGCAACAACTGCGTTTTGAGCAGGTTTATTATCAATATGAAGGTGTTGACGACAAACCGGGTTTTCAGGTGGGTCCGATAGACTTGAGCATCAACAAAGGTGAAATAACCTTTATTGTTGGCGGTAATGGTTCGGGCAAGTCAACTTTGAGTAAAATGATCACCTTACATTATATTGCTAAATCAGGCGTTGTCTCTTTTGGTGATGATGCGATAACACCGCAAAACCTCAACGATGCACGACAACATATTGGGTCTATCTATTCAGATTATTATCTGTTTGACCGCTTACACGGGGTTGAGGGTGAACATGTGCAAGCGCAAGTAGATGGTTACTTGGAAGATCTCGATTTGGCTAAGAAAGTGACGTTTAAAGACGGTGAGTTTTCTACCTTGGCCTTGTCTGACGGCCAAAAGCGCCGGTTGGCGTTGGTGGT
>CALKGI010000103.1 GCA_938085045.1 uncultured Alteromonadaceae bacterium | reverse complement strand
TTGACACATCCCCATAACTTACTGATTAAAATAAATATTATATTAAATTTCTGCTTTTCGAAAGCCTAAGTCACAGCTTTGTGACTAAAGGTATTATAGAGGGCGAGTAACGTAAGGCTTTAAGTATGAACTCATATTCATATGAATTGGAGGTTATAGTAATTTATTGGTACTTTTTACCTGTTTTTAACTACAAATTGCAGTTCAGGTTCAATCGCTAGGCACCGCCCAAGATGCATTACTGGCTTTATTTGAACCGGTGGTTGAAATTGGGATCAAAAATAAAATCGCTTAAGCGTTTTCTTGGTTGGTTGATGTTGTGGTTTTGCTTGCTTGGTTAGATGACTTAGATAAAACAGTTGAAGAGCGGGTGTTATATCGTAAACAGCTAGACCCAGATTTAAAAACTTCGTTTATTGCCCTAGAGCAAAATCTGTCTGATGAAGCAAAAGCACGATATGGCATTGACGCAGAAGATGACAAATAAATGCATTTAGCAACGCATAGAGTTTTTGTTACATATTGCATTTGCAACAATGTGACTTAGCTGCTACTTTCGTGCTTCGGTGTAATGTTACGCCGAGTTTAGAGTAATTTAATGGAGTTTTAAAATGAACAAGAAAGTATTATTAGCATTGTGTCCACTACTTGCCTTATCTTTACCAACCTTTGCAGGTTCGGGTGATAATCCGTTTGATGTTTCTCAAGCGACTTATAACTCAGGTCTTCATCTTCAATCTTTTACCAATGATATTATCAAAACTGCTGATGGCCGTATGGCTGCGGTAATTTCGTCTATTCCGGGTAATAGCCAATTGCTGTCTATGTTTACTGGCATGGCAAGGTTTGCTGAAGAAAACGATGATTGGTTTGAAGCGATGGAATACCAAGCGACTGTAGGTGAAGCAATTGATAACAATGCAGACAGAACAGATAATGTTGCGTGGGCTGTTATTCGTTACTCTGAAATCACTGTTGTAGTGCCTGAAAAAGACGGTGTTGCTGGTTATAGCAAAAAGTATCGACACGAAGATTTAATCTCAGGTAGTGACTGGGATAATAATGGCAAAATCGACGTTATTGAAGATTGGGGTCGTTACAGAGGCGTTGAGCTTACCATGTAATAAACCTTTATTTTTGCGCAGCTTGGCTGCGCAAATTTGTCTTGTTTAGCTTTATATATATCTATCTATCTATTGTACCTCGTTAACATAGCCGCCCAACAAAAACAAACCTAACTCAAGAGAGTCGAATTAATCGTTAAACTTGTGTTACCCAACGTCAATCAGTAATATCGCATCACAAATTATCTTTGAACAATTCACTTTTTATGAAGAAACAACACAGTATTTTATGGATAGCCTCTGTTGTTATTGCCTACTTTGTCGGTTACAACACTAAATCAGTTCCTACGCAAAACGATCCCCTGCTTGGTTATGAACAGCCTGACTCACCAAGTAAGGTGAACAAAACCAGTGTCGATGTAAATAAAGCAACAGACACTACGCAGTACACCATGGCACAAAAAACCAATCGTACCGTAACAAATAAACCGCCGGTAGTAAGCGATGTGCTTGAAGCGTTAAAATCTCTGCTTGGCAACAGTGCCCTGTCTAGTGACATGGCGGCTATCGCAGAGTCTTACAACCTTGTAAAAACATTGACTGAACAGCAGTTGTTAGATGCTTTGACACAGCTAAAAGGGGATTTAAACAATCCCGACAGTTTTATGCCTTTGATGGTCATTCTGTCTCAGTATGCTCAAAAAAAACCGCAACGTTCAATCGACTTTGTACAAGACAATATGGTTTCACCACGATCAAAAATGATAGCAATGTCATCAATAATATCAACGTGGGCCAAGAGCGATTCGCTGGCCGCCTATGATTGGTATAAAACGGCCAAACAAAGTGACGACTCAAGTGGCTTACTGGGTACTAATGCAATGCAATTGTCTCAAATTTTCCAAGGGCTGGCCAAAAGAGACATTAATGATGCGATTGAAAAACTGGCAGACTTGTCGGAAGACCGCAGAAGCCTTAGTATGGCCGTTTCTGGTTTGACTGGCGAGTTGAATGACAAAGCAGAGTTTGCTGATTTTATTGCAAAAACCAGCGAATTTGATGATAAGAGTGCCAGAGACGGGGCAATTCGAAGCTGGGCAATGAAAAACCCGCAAGAAATGACACAGTGGCTTGATACGATTGACAATAGCCCGGACAAGACTGCTCTTCAAGAAAAAGCACTTTCGGGCTGGATGATGGCAGACCCCAAAAATGCCGCCGATTGGTACATCAATACTGCACAAGAACAAGACAAACAGGTTCATGCAGATAAAATAGTCAGCCAATGGAGTCAAAGTAACCCTGAGGCAACACTGCAATGGATTGGCCAACAGGCAGGCATAGACGCACAAAAGAGTACTCAGAAGCTGTTAAGCTCTTCGGCCTTCTTTCAGCCTGAGTTTGTCACCAATAATCTTGAATTACTGACAAATGTTAAAGATAAAGTGGATATTTCGGTGTCACTTTACATGGCGTATGAACGTAGCAACAAGAAAAAAGCGGCGGAATTTTTGAAGCAATCGCCCTACAAAGAAGCATTAGACAAAAGAGTAGAGTCACTTAAAAGCTATATGCAAAAGAATAAATAATAATAAAGGCCAGCGCTCAGGTGGGCACTGGCTTACTCCGTTTTCTCTTTAAACTCACATTCTTTGCAATAAAATTTAGCGACTGAGCGAGTAAACTAGATTCAACTTCTTGTATTTTATTAACTTTTAACGAAGCGATTCGTCACTTTCTTTACAAAAACAGCCTGTTTTGCAGTTATGCCATAATTTAATGCTTAAAAATGGCTTTTAGTGCATTAATTTGACCATTTTTGTAAAGCATGATTACCAAGTTCTGGCACTGTAAAGTTCACCTTTTTATTGGTTGGGGTGTGCAAGAAGGTTGGTAATGTTCTAGAAAATTACCGAAAGTATAAATTGCAAGACCAGTCATTTTGAGGTTTTTTCGCAAAGTATCCTACTGTATGTTACAGTTCAGTGCGTAGCATTTTGCTACGCCGGTTTGTTGTATGAACATTTAGTGAGGATATTATGGCC
Organism: uncultured Alteromonadaceae bacterium; assembly: GCA_938085045.1. GTDB lineage: Bacteria > Pseudomonadota > Gammaproteobacteria > Enterobacterales > Alteromonadaceae > JABSOG01. The sequence continues at coordinate 42,527 of CALKGI010000103.1, read as the reverse complement.
AAAGCAATATCACCAATCAGATTGCAAAATGAACTCATGGAATCAGCCAAAGTTGTAGGTGCTTTAATGCATCGCAGTGCAGCTGAACAAATTGAGTATTGGGCATCGTTGGGGCAAAAAGTAAGCGAATTGGTTTCACCACAAACACTATTGTCAATAAATGCCGGGTTAGTGAAAATAGCAGTGGAGCCGGTTGTTGACCCGGTAGTTGATTTTGATGATATTCTTGACGAGGTGCAAATGCGCAGTGCAAGCGGTGAGCTTTCGCAAACCATTGCCAACGGTAAAACAAAATATCAAGCCTGTGTATCACATCCTGGTTTATTGGAGCAGATAGAACCTGATGGAACCGTAACTGTTGGTATGTTTAAAAATGGTGAGTTTATAGCGGACCAATCCCATGACTAAATCACTATGGTTATTATCTGGTGGTAACGGTGCGGGTAAAACGACATTTTTCAATCTGTTTTTAAAACCAAAAGGCGTTGCTTTTGTTAATGCAGATGAAATAGCAAAAGATATTTTTCCCGAGGATCCTCAGGGCAACAGTTACAATGCTGCACAAATTGCGACAAAAATGAGAGAGGACCTATTGATCCAGGGCCGTTCTTTTTGCTTTGAAACTGTATTTTCACACCATACAAAGATAGACTTTGTTGCCAAGGCTAAGGCTTTGGGTTATTGGATTAACCTTGTCTTTATTCATGTTAGTGAGCCTGAACTTAATATTGGGCGAGTGATCAACCGGGTAAAAGAGGGTGGCCATAACGTACCCGAAGATAAGATCCGCACTCGTCTTCCCCGGACGTTAAAAAATGTAGCGATTGCAGCGCAGTTAAGTGATAACTTTATTGTGTTTGACAACTCAAGTTTTGAACAGCCCTTTCAAAAAGTACTGACAATTAAAAACGGGATTAGCACAGTACATGTGGAAAATCTACCAGACTGGTGTAATGATTTTGTTAAAAAGTTTGAGTCGTTTTAGCTGTATATTTTGGTAAATTATTGATTATTATCGTTATTCTGTTTTCTCCTTGAAACAAAATTCTTTATAATAAAATTTAGCGAGTGAGTGAATAAACTAGCTCCAACTTGTTGTATTAAATGAATTTTATAATAGAACAGTGAATAAGATCCTTTACAAAAATAGCCGGTTTTGCAGTTATCGCAATATTTGATGGTTAAAAACTGGCTTTTGGGCGCGAAATCGGCCATTTTTGTAAAGCATTATTAACCATTTGGCAGTGTCAATATTGGTTTTGAAATGGTCAAAATTGTTTTGCTGGCTTATAGAATCCGGCAGCCCTGTTACAGGCAGTTAAGTGACGCAACAAATAATTACCCATGTCATTTAAATCCGGCTTTGTGTTACAATATAGATTATAATCTATATTGACGTTGTGTTATGTGGACAGTCTTAACAACAAGTGTTTTTGACCAATGGTTCGATGTTCAAGCAGATAATGTGTAAGAAAGGGTTCTTGCTGGATTAGTTGCATTGCAAACGGGTGGTCCAAATGTGGGGCGGTCATTGGTTGATACGGTTAATGCTTCTAAATTTAAAAACATGAAAGAACTTAGAGTTCAATATAGCGGTGAACCCATAAGAGCTTTTTTTGCTTTTGATCCTCTGCGTCAAGCCATAGTGCTTTGTGCCGGCAATAAAGGCGGCAATGAAAAACGTTTTTATAAGCAAATGCTGCCAATCGCAGACACTGAATTTACTATCCACCTCAAAAGCTTGGAGGAAAAAGATGACAAGAAATCTAAATGATATGTTGGCACAGCGCTCAAACGAAAGTCAGCAACGCATTGTTGATATGGCAGATGACTTATTATTCGAGGTAAAACTGCAAACTATTCGGGAAGAGTTGGAACTAACCCAATCTGAATTGGCTCGCAATATGGGTATAAGCCAACCTTCTGTGGTGGCGATTGAACAACGTGGCAGTGATGTTAAGTTATCTACAATCAAGCGTTATGTTGAAGCAATGGGTGGTAAAATGAGTATTGATATTGAATTGCCCACTGGTAAACACGTTGGTTTTAATGTTTAACGTTGTGCTTTATTAATAAAGCTTTTCCCATGGTCAATTTGGTTTGGTGGGATATTCTGTTAGTATAGGTGTCTACGGCTATACCGGGCTAACCAATGTATTTCTTTGATGCCCCCAAAGCCGTATTTAATAAGTCAAATCAGTATTAAACCGCTATTTTTGCCACACTTGATCATGAAGCTTTTCAATTATTGAATCAACTTTATCATAGTCTAATTCCTCATGACCTGAAAACTGATAATAAAGTCCCATGGCGCCAAATACATTTGGATACTCGATTAAAGCAATTTCCTTAGTTGGAATTAGATATCGATTGCAATTTTCGAAGTCAGAAAATTCCGTAGTTACATCATCGTCGTACAAATTCAGGTCTTGAATATTGAGCAAGGCTTCATCCCAAGATTCACCTCTTTCTGTCATTCCTGGTAAAAAAATCTCTTGGCCATTCCTTAAAAATATTCTGATACCCCAAGCATCCTCAAATTTGTTTCCATATCCTGAATTTTCTGTGTCATTTAGAAAGTTGAGATAGTTGTCGCCCAGTCTATTTTTAATGTTTGTTATTACCTCTGGGATCTCATCAATGAGCTTTGATTGACGACTTACTAGCCAAGCTAAATCACTTGCCAGTGAAAAATTGCAATCACCCAAGTCAAAATTCCCATTTTTTGCCAGCATATAGAGGCTGCCGTTTTTTGATACGTCAGCCTTAATTAATGGTGTTTCGTGAAATTCATTACCTGAAATGGAGGGGTATTCATCTGCAGCCTCATTATGCAAAATTGTCCATTCAATTATACTAGTATTGACGTAGAACATTTTGTCATCAACGGTTTCTAACCAAACAAAACCATGCTGCCCATTTCTTAGTAAATTTATGCTCTTCCTTCGAGATTCATTAGATAGAATTAAATTAAGTGGTTTTTCAAATAGCTTGAGCTTAATTATTAGCTCTTCACTAAAATAATAGTGACCTTCTTCACTTTCTCGTTCATGAACAAAATAATTGAAAGACACATGCTTATCATTGAAAGCCTCTTCAACATCTTCTATTTTTGGCTGAGATATTAGTTTGGAGACACTGCAACCTAATTCAGAAGCTAGTTTTTGGACGAACTCTGTTGAAGGCTGTTTTTCACCACGCTCCCATGAGCTGTATCTTGCTGGCGAAATGTCTATCGACTTTGCTAACTGTTTCTGAGTTAAGTCTTTCGCTTTTCTGAGTTTCTTCAATTCTTTTGTAGCTATCGGCACAAGGAACCTCCATCCATATTTTATTCAGGATAACCCTCGCTACAATAAAAATCAACCCGAGGTTGTTTTTATGTTCTTAATGTTGTTTTCTCTAGATTTACGTTTTCTCTTTGAATTCACACTCTTTGCAATAAAATTTAGCGAGTGAGTGAGTAAATTGCATTTAACTTATTGTATTACAAAAACTTTGATAGTTAGTGGTGAATAAAATCCTTTACAAAAATTTTCTGTTTTGCAGTAATGTCAATATTTGATGCATAAAAATGGTTTTTTAAGTGTGAATTAGGTCATTTTTGTAAAGCATTATTACCCATTATAGTCAGCGTGTATATTGCTTTCAAATTGGTTAAATTGCTGAACCGGTGTGTCACAATTTAGTCGGTCACCTCAATCTCACATATCAAAAATACAATTCCCATAGTCTCAAACTTTATCTACTAACTCAACAAGTTGGCTTGGCAAAACTATTACATTCTCCAACCTCTAATGTTTTTCTTATCCTTGAATGCGGCTATGTCCTTTTCGCCAGACATAAGAAATTCAAGTAATGGCTTATTTTGAAATCTACAGGTTTGAGTGATCCCGAGCAGTATTAAATAGTCAGTCATTCCCAAAGCAAAAAAGGAACCTGATATTTTCCGCTGTACAGCCAAGTGTCTTAAAGCCCTTTCAGCCATATTATTATTCCAAGGGATATCATCTCGCTCTAAAAAAACAAAGAGGCTTGCGCGGTATCTGGTAAACCGTTTTTGATATTTTTTTGTAATATCTGATCTGTAGCTTATGTCATCAATTTGCTTCTCATAAAATTTTTCGACTGGCTTTCGAAACTTATTCAGATTTCGTTTTCTTAATCCATACTTCTTGATAGCGCCAAAAATAGGGTCTATTAGATCTCGTAGCGCTAATACGAATACTTCATATTCAGAGTCAAACGGGGATTTTCGAAGGTCATCATTGAAGTATTCAAGGACACCCATAAATCATTTTGTGAGTGTCCTTGAATATCGCTGCTTTTTGCTCGCCAAAAAATTACTTACTTGGGTGTGTGTTGTTTATTGGCCCTTGCTGTGTTTGACAATATCACATATATGCTATAAGTTGACTACTATGAAATGGTCAGTAGAAACACTAAATGTGTTGGTTGATGAAGAGTTAAATGCTCTGCCTGTCGATATGCGCGCCCGATTTATTCGTATCACTCAACTCATCGAATCGGTTGGTTTACCAAATGTGTATGAACCACACGTTAAACACCTTGAAGATGATTTATGGGAAATACGGATCAAAGGCAAAGGTGGTATCTCCAGAGCTATTTATGTTACCGCACACGAAAAGCGAGTCGTTGTGGTGCGGATTTTTGTTAAGAAGACACAAAAAACGCCGAGAAAAGAGTTAAGACTGGCAAAACAAAGAGCAAAAGAGGTCAAAGATGACAAAGATTAGTAAATTACATAAAGACTGGATGAAAAAGCCGGAGTATGTGGCCGAGTACGATGCATTAGCCGCCGAATTTGAGTTAGCCGAGGTCCTTATCAATGCCCGTGAAGCATCTGGTTTTAGTCAACAAGAGATTGCTAAACGTATGAATACCAAGCAGTCAGTGGTCGCCAGATTGGAAAGTGCACAAGGTAACCCAACAGTGAAGACATTAAGCAGATACGCAGAAGCCTTAGGTGGGCATTTACAAATTAATATTGGACGGTAGTTGGTGATAGGTAGGTTTACGCTGTAATTATTGGGGTCTTTGATAAACCGAAAACAATATATAAAACAATTAATGACTTCATTTACTGAACATATGTTACCAGCTATTGTACAAGAAATTGGTAGAGCAATGGATTGTTTGCGCAGGTCACATATACCAGCAGAGCAATTACCGATTGAATTTGAGCTTGGCAAGTTTTTTGACGCCGTTTGGATATGGGCATCAGAATCAGGTGTTGCGCTTCCGTCAACGAGTGATTTTCAAAAAGACTTCAAAGATTTCAAAGCCAGTTAATGTCATTAAGGACACCCATAAATCATTTTGTGGATGTCCTTGAATACATTACTGTCGGAAAAGTCTGCTACGGAGTCATATTGTAGACAGGGGATTTATTCCCCGACGCGTATATGGACTCCACCTGTTTAGCAACAGTTTTTGGTAAAATATAAGATGCGAGCGTATATTCGGTCTTTTTTTGAAGAAGCTACCTTCTGACCATTGATGTATTCGCACCCCCTGTCCTTTACGGCATGATAGTGTCATAGCACTGGCGCGTCGGACAGGTTTTCAGGGGGTTGGTCTTACCTTTTTACTTTTGCATTGTTGCTGAACATATTCTTTTAATATTCTATTTTCAAATAGAATTCTTTCATCTCAGGTCGACAACTCTCCTGCTCAAGAGGGTTGGACCAGCTGAGGTTCATACTCCGTGCCGTTACGTAACAGCGCCCAAGCTGTACGTATAGTCTTGTTAACCAAAGCTATGCAGGCACGTTTGACGCCTGCGCGTCTAACCAGGTCAGTCAGCCACTGCTGCTTCACTGTTTTGGGTTTTTCTGGGAGCCTTAATATGACCGACTGCGCTCCTTCGAACAAATTGGCCCTGAGCTTTGTGTCGCCCTTGCTTTTTGAAATACCTATAATTTTAACCTTACCACCGCTACTATGCTGTTTTGGTGTTGCGCCTATGTAAGCTGATGCGCCTCGGCCATTTTTAAATCCAGAACCATCCCCCAAGGAAGCCACTAAACCTACAGCACAAATGGGCCCAACGCCTTCAAGCTTCATCAGCCTTTGGCAAGTATCAGTTTGCTTTGCTGTCCCTTTGAGTGTTTTGGTGACCGTCTCGAACTGTTCTTCTGTGTTTTTATAGGAAGCCCATAGTGGTATCAGCAGATCTTTTATAGTCGGCGGCAGTTGTTCATCTTCTGCCGACATAAGCTGAGCAATGCTTGTTTTGAGGTTCTTCTTGCCCAAGCCAATTCGTATCCCAAACTCGTAGCACAAGGCTCGAATATGGTTGCTTGTTGCTGTCTGGGTCTTTTCCAGAAACTTTCGGCTAATATTTATTGATTGCATTGATTGCTGTTCAATCGTTTTTACAGGACAAAAAGTCATGTTAATTTGACTCGACGCTACCGCAATGCCCAAGGTATCGTTAGCATCAGTCTTTTGTTCACTGATAAACGGTTTTACTTTGTGGGCTGGCATGCCTCGAACTTCGTGCCCATGTTGTTGAGCAATGCGGCCCCAATGATGAAAACTTCCACACCCTTCCATTGCAACAATACATGGTGGTGAGTTTGCTAATAACTCACTGATTTTTTTTGGCTTCATGGCTTTATTGAATAATAGTTCGCCATGCTTGCTGATTTTAGCACCTTGAATAACATCTTTTGCCAAGTCTAATGCGATTGTAGTACGATTGTTCATGTATGGACTCCTTTAGTTTTGGTCGACACCACTCTACTTCGGTAGGGTGGTGGAGTCCATACATCGCCATGGATGGCGTGTGGCCCCATGGACGGTTACAACACCAAATTTCGAAATTTGTAACATGAAGGTATATTTAAGGACACCCATAAATTATTTTGTGGATGTCCTTAAATACCATTATGACATTACAGAGTATATACAGTGGTTTCGGGAGTTGAATAGCAACCTTGAGGGCTACAATCCAAATAATCTATCCGTAGTTTGGTCCTTGACATCTTTGTGGCCATGCAAAGCGATAAAAATCTATCAATCACCTTTTCAGAGGCATAAGAAGGATTAATGATAATGATTTTTGATGCGCCATCAGTATCAGATTTTCCAACAATTTGTAATCCACCATTGGAAAATGCTCGGCAATTGTCAGCTTGTAAATTATGGTGTTCTTGCGCGGCGATGCTTTTTGGTGTGATTAAAAAGCACAGGGTCAGTGTAATGATTTTGATTTTCATTCGTTTTTTTCCTTTTTTACATGATTGTTCAGTATTTTTCTATCGTCGCCAGCACGGTTTTGTGTTTGACAATTCAAGTGTTGGACAGTTCTATTCAAAGCTACTGTCGTTAAAAAATGGGATAGCCACTGTCAATGTGGTAATCCTGCCTGATTGGTCATTAAGGACATCCATAAATCATTCTATGGGTGTCCTTGAATAGCAGCGTAAACTTAGTGTTGTTTCAAATGCCTTTTCGCTTCAGTCAATAAAGTATCCCAATCATCCGGTGGATGCCCGGTTTTTAACATTTTACCAAAGATTCTATAAGCGTCATTCTTGCTACCATAAGCCCGTTTATTTTTCTCATCATTGACCCAGCCGTACACTATGGTTTTCGACGGCTTGTGGAAACGAAAAAATAGTCTGTATTGTTGAAAGAACTTTGCCCGAAACCAGTGTTTGTATTTATCACCAAGTGTGCTGCCCTGCCGATAATCAGACAAAGTCGGGTCTTTGGGTATTACTTCAAAGATTAACTTGTGAATTGCAGCAAAGCGCTTGGATTCATTTTTCTTGATGTAATCAATGGGGTCTTTTTCTTTTAGTTGCATAACACGCTGAGCAAGCGCGTCATACTGTGCCGCAAATAAAGGGTGAGGATAAAGAGTCCATCCATTAACAACTTGTGGGGTAATCGCCAACTTTATTCATCCTCATCAAGCAATGGGCTATCTATATCAAACTCAACCCCTTTAATTAATGCATCACCTCTGGCTTTCATATCACTCGTTAGCGGTTTCATTTGTGCAGGATTCTTGGCAATGTCATTAGCCAAAAAAGCCAAGAACTCGCCCAACACCGGGTCATCTTCTTCTACCTCGGCACGAGAAAGCAAAACATTGCCATCTGACGCGATGGTAAAGCAAATTTTGTCCTTTTTCTTCAAGTGCAGTGCTTTACGTACTGTATCGGGAATGGTGGTTTGGTAACGGTCAGTCAGTGTTGATTCACTCACTAAAATGGGTTGAGCCATAATACTCTCCATCATATTCAGCATCATGCTCTTAAGGTAATGTAGATGCATTACCATGTCAACCAAGTTTAAATTCGATGTTACTTGTTTTGGTGAACCAGAATAAATTGACTCTGAATCAGATTTAACTATAATTTATATATAAGCTGTTGATTTATAACACTATTCCGTCTTTTCCTTGAAACAAAATTCTTTTCAATAAAATTCAGCGAGTGAGTGAGTTAATGATGTTTAACCCTCTGTATTTAATGAATTTTAAAACAAAAGATTGAATCAGATCCTTTACAAAAATAGCCGATTTTGCAGTTATGTCAAAATTTGATGCTTAAAAATAGCTTTCAAGGTGTGAATTTGACCATTTTTGTAAAGCATAATTACCAGTTTTAGATAGCTGTGAAATTTGTGGTGAGTGACTTGTTCAATAATCATGCGTTTAAAACAGTTGATTATTGACCAAATGCTCCCTTAGTTTTTGAAATTATTTTTAGGTGAGCATATAACGATGAAAATATTCTATTATTCAGTGTGCTAAAAAGCTCTATCTAGACAAGAAAACTGAATCCTTTGACCCTGGGCGTGTGAGTGCCCCCTGTTTTTAGCTCGAATAAAAATACATGTCGAATATTCTAACCCCGAATATTAGCACGTGTGTGCTCCACTGATTTATGGCTATTGCGACTGTTGCAGTCTACTATTTATTGATCCAACAAAAACAATCAATTGAATTATTGGAAGGAATTCTCATTGTTGAAATTTTGTCAATGGCTAATTGCAGTTATTGTGCTACTCACTTTGTTCCTAATTGTAGGTAAGTTCGATTCTATTACTTCTACTACTTCAATTATTCAACTTCTCGCCGACGACTATCAGTTCATTATCCTATTTTTTTGCCTACTCATCTTAATTGTATATTGTTGGTTTTTGCGAACATGGTACCGCCGTTTAGCAACCGTGATTACTGCTTGGATACTCGGACTTGGTGTTGTAAATTGGACTGCTGTTGTGTGCCTTGCTTTTTGTGAAGAATCCCAAGAATTGGCTCGCACTGTTCATGGTTTATCCTCTAGTACAACATCTCTTTTGGGCGCGTTTGGCTGTATAGCTGTTCTGGCTTATTTGGATTACAAGGTAAAGTACGATCGCAAAGAACCGACAGCAGATCAACTGATGATAGACAACCAGCACCTAAACACCTCAACTCAATCACTATCTCAATCGTCCATAAAAGAACAAATGGTACGAACACGCTATCTTCAATATATTAAAGCAGATATTACAAACAGAATAAAAGCCTCAATGCACTGTGCAAGGTTCATAGATCTCGATATTGAAGACGCACCAATGGCAACACATTTTCCATGGGTTTATAAGGACACAAGTACCGCGAGCGTCTTTGATTGTATTGGAGATGCACTAACAAAAAGCAATAACCGTATTCTATTACTTGGCGAGCCGGGAGCTGGCAAAACAACGACATTACTTCACATCGCTGAACAGATGATAAATAAAGCAATTTCAGATCCGTTGCAACCCGTTCCGTTATTGTTGAGTTTGACCAAGCTCAAATTTAAAACCCGCAACCTAATACATAAAATGTTACGCCCTAATAATGAGGAAGGCAACTTGTGTTTGGAAGATTGGTTTGTTAACGAATTAGCAAGCTACCCTGGAATATCCCTAAAAATAGCTCATCAATGGGTTAGTGGAGGAAAAGTAGCTCCTTTACTTGATGGTCTGGATGAAGTAAAGGACATTTACCGTGTTAAGTTTGCCAATATGCTCAATCAAACATATCTTCTGGATCACCCAGATGTCGCAGTGATAGTTTGCAGTCGTGTTAATGAATACTTGTCACTTCAAGATAGACAAGAAACCCGACTGCAACTTAATGGGGCAATTACACTGCAACCACTAACATCTGAACAAATTGACCATTATCTTGATGCCGCGCATGCCTCTGGCTTAAAGGTTGCAATCCCAAATGATAAAGCGCTGAAGCAAATGGCTAAAACACCACTCACGCTTTGTATGATGACATTGGCATATGGCAATTCTGTGCCTGCGTTGGTACCTCAAGACATATCATTGACCGAGCGCCGTCATCAACTGCTGGAGTTGTACGTGGACAAAATGTTACAACGCAGTGCACGTCGCGACTGCGGGATACCGTATGATGAAAGCACTGACAATGACGTGCCGATTAAGAAGTATCGTTATTCACCCCTAAAGGTAAAAAAATACCTTGGTTGGCTTGCAGTCAGAATGAGTGTTCGTATGCAAACAACTTTATCGATGTCTCAACTATTTAATTTTTTTAATAAGGATATTGATCACGATCTGCAATCTTCTGTATGGTGGAATCTCGCGTTAACAAGAGGTTTGCTCTTGTTTGTTGGTACTCTATTTGCTGGCTCGGTTTTCCACCCTATGTCATTTAATATATTGGCAGGTGAAGGTGGTTTGGCTATGGCCGTAGTGGTAGGAATATGCAGCATATTCCTTTCCGTGGTTAAAAGTGGAACTATTCTGCGTTTCTCCAAATTTAGACCAAACGATGAAGTTATATCCGATGTGTTTAACCTTTATTCATGGATACTATTCCCACTATGGTTTGCTGCCGTTTCGGGAATGTTTGCAAATTCGTTAGCGCTTTTCCTGCCCGCCAATGTCGGACTGTTTTCCGTGGCGACCATTATATTGTGTATGACATTTGGCACTCTATTTCTAAAAAAAATTGGCTGCTTTCCAATAGGCACGTATGTGGTTTTTAGTTTGTTTATGTTAGCTCAATTTATCATTTACGATTTTTCGCTACCTTGGTCTATTTTGGCCACGTTACTTACAGTGATTCACTTGGCGAGTACTGTCATCATACTGACAAAGAAACATTTCACTTTCCCTTGGGTTATGTTTGTGCTTACATTTCAGGTATCATTTATTGGATTGTTAGCGATTGGTACTTCGATGATCCCCTTGGCATGGGATTTGATAGTAGTCATATTTGCTGCTTCGGTAGCATTTTTAAGTCATCCTCAAAAGCCATTACTTTCACTCAGCTTGGCATCCCTGCCTTTTATTCTCGGTGGATTTATATTCGGCTATCCTGGTGCTATGGTTTTTACCGTGTCATTTGGTTATATAACTTTATTATTAGTAACAAACAACACTAATACACCTGCTGTTTTTGAACGTTATATTCAGTCTATAGCCAAATTCTGCAGCGATATTAGTGATAAATACATTTTGAGTCCAATACTGCGACTTTTATTCTTTTTCAATGGCGTTTTGGCTATGAACTCAAATCATTTTGCAAAATTCTGCGGACAGGCTCTTTTGATAAAACAACTCCCACTGGAACTTGAGTTCTCACACCGTATGCTGCGCGACTATTTTGCATTGATCAACTTACAATCAAAGTTGCATGGAAATGACATAAGCCGTCGGCATGAAGCAATCATTAGCTTGGGATTCCAAGGGGAAGCTGCTATTGACGCTCTTGCTGAGTTACTTAAAGATGGCGATGTGACCATACGATCTGCTTCTGTATCAGGTTTGGGCAGGATTGCTTCACCAGCTGTCATACCATACATAGAGGTAGCTATTAAGGATAAAGAACCGAATATAAGAAAATGTGCTGTAGAGGGGACTAGGAATCGGGAGATAAAGGATTTCCTGAGATTAATTGATCCAGTATTATTTGATATAGACGAGGATGTACAAAAGGCAGTAACCAATATCTGTTTGACAGAAATAAGTCGCACTGATTTTCTTGAGTTCGAAAATGGGGTTCAAAAAGAAATTCCGACACATAATTGCATTGAAAACCTGATAAAAGTCATTTTAGGCAGTAAATTTTTACTTCAAGAAATACACTCACTAATAAGGAATTCAAAAAATGAAAAAGCGCGGCAAAACGGTATTATCATCATAGGCTTAATGAATGACAAAACTGGATTAGCAACATTGACTCATGCTTTGCAAAAAGGAGGTATGAGAGAACGTCTTGATGCATTATGGTCAATAAATAGGCTTAAAGAACCTCTAGCAATACCTGCACTTGCCAAAGCACTGCAAGATCCAGTTGGAGACATCAGACTTGAGGCTTACCTCACTCTTAATAGAATGGGGACGAAAGAAGCGCTTGCTGCTACAAAGCAACGTTTTGGTCCAGTACCGATTTGGAGGCGGATCACTTACTTTATCACAGAAAATTTTTTCCACCGTTACTGATATAAGTGACCAATTAAGAGTGACGCTTAACGCAGACCGTTAATTTGATCGTAAACTTAGTAACCTAATAGCAGGGCTGGAAAAACCTCATCGTTGAAGTCATAACACATCAGTGGCTTTTGTCTTTTTTGAATCGTTTTAATTATCAAATAAAAGACCCCTTGGCTTTCTACTAAAGTATCACCCATGCAGTACTTTTGCCCCAAGCTTTGTCTAAAATCACACTTGTAGCTAGACTGACTAAAATGACAAAAGAGATTCACGCTATGTTAACAGACGAACACAACACGAATCAGCCACAAGAACATCACCAAACCTTGCTGGAAAACGACTTTAGCGCCATGCAGGCTTCATTGGATGATTCCAGCGATAAAAATCGTAACTTTCTCATCACCTTTTTACTGCTTGCGGTTTATATCATTATCACCATTAGTGGCACCAGCAACATCAACCTGCTGTTAATTGACCAACAACCGGCCTCAAGCCTATTCGGTTTCGCATTACCTTTACTCAGTTTTTATATCATGGCACCACTGGTGGTGTTGATACTTAATTTTAACCTGTTGTTCAATCTTAAAACCCACCGCAGTAAACTCAGCGCTTGGCTGTGCCATCCAGATAATGATCATGACAACCATTATCATCGACTAAGAGCCTATCTTTACAATATTTGGGCCACCCACAGTTACCGGCGCAGCAATCCTGAACAACACCAGCATTCACACAACCTTGATTACTTGCTGCTTAACGGCATTATTAGTCTGTTATATTCATGGTTGCCACTGTTGTTATTGTCGATTATATTTTGGCGAATGTGTGATTATCAAAACCTGGCATTAAGCTGTTGGCACTTAGGATGCGTGATAGCTAATGTAGCGCTGCAATTTCACTATTGGCCGGGGATAAGCAGTAACCATTGGCAAAAAAACACCACAGCAAATACTCGCCATTTGAGTACAGCTAAACGATTCTGGCAAGTGGTAAAAACAACGCAAGTTCGCGCCATCATACTTGCTTTTATCCTCCTGCTTTTAGCCCGTACAGCATTATTAGGTATAGCACTTTATAAACCTCAAAAGCTTAAATCTTGGCTTAATCAGCCGATCTTGGTCACATTGGTTCCACATCTTAATGTTGCCAAATTAACCCTTAATCAGCAAATGACTACGGAACCTGACAACGCACCACCAAACCTTATCCCAGAAAATGCGGATTTGAGCGAGCTGAGAGAAATTACCCAATGCCAGCTCGGTTTGCACTATCAAAAAATCGACTTGAGCAAACGTAACCTCAATCTTATGAATCTAAGCGATGTAGTCGTCTGCAATCTAGACTTTAGCGGCACAAAATTACAAGGAGCCAATCTTAGTGGCAGCAGCTTAGCCGGTGACTTCACCCTGGCCAATTTGGCTTATGCAGACTTAACTCACACTCAAGTGCAACGGGGCAGTCAACTGCTCAAAACCACGTTAGATTACAGTAACTTATCCTATACCATCGCAAACGGGGTTGACTTCACTTTGGCCAGCTTGCGACACGCAAAAATTCTCGGCGCAGAACTGGCTTACAGCAGTTTCGTTCAGGCTAACCTCAATGGTAGTTTATTTACTCGCAGCAAGCTGAAATTAGCAAATTTGATGGGGGCTGACTTTAGTTATAGTCAATTTCATCACACCCCATTAGTAGGTGTCGACTTGCGTTTTGCCCACCAACTGAATCCTCAAGTTATATTCAACCACAGCCCAATCGAACTGTGCATTACTGATAACAATACCGTTGCGGCCAATGTTGCAATTTACCAGCAAAGCAACTGTAAACGCTTTAACACCAAAATAGCCATACCCGCTGACATGCAAGGCTTCCTATACTTTGGTGAGTTAAGTCAAGCAATAGATAATATTCCCTTTGCAGAATCGGACTGGCAGACACTGCATCAAACATCAAACGACCAGGATGGTGACATAGAATTACAGCGGCTGGCTGCGCGACTGATCAGTGTTACCGCCGTCAGTCAAAGTGACAACATTGATTTAAGCCAGCTAGAACTAACCCGATTACCCTCGCAACTGCTGGGGTTAAGCCAACTCAAGACCATTAATTTAGCCGAAAATCGACTCACTTCCGAACAATTAGCACTACTACTTATGCATTTACCACAATTACAAAAACTTGTCTTGAGTGGTAATAAACTCACCATTTTGCCCGACAGCATTGGCCAGCTTAGCCAGCTAGAACAACTTGATTTGGACAACAATAAACTCACCACGTTGCCCAATAGCATTGGCCAGCTTAGCCAATTGCAAAAACTTGATTTGAGCTACAATAAACTCGCCATTTTGCCCGACAGCATTGGCCAACTTAGCAAGTTACAACAGCTTAATTTGTACCATAATAAACTCACCATCTTGCCCGACAGCATTGGCCAGCTTAGTCAGCTAGAACAACTTGATTTGAGCTACAATCAATTCACCACCTTGCCCGCTAGCATTACCCGACTCAACCAGTTGCAAAGACTTTATTTGATAGTCATCAGGCTCACCACCTTGCCCGACAGCATTGGCCAGCTTAACCAGTTGCAAGAACTTTCTTTGCAGGGCAATCAACTCACCACCTTGCCCCACAGCATTGGCCAACTTAGTAGGTTGCAACAACTTGATTTAGCAGCCAATAATTTACGTACCTTACCCGACAGCATTGGCCAACTGAGCCAGTTACAACAACTTAATGTATCGTGGAACAAACACATCGCCTTGCCCTATAGCATTACCCGACTTAGACAGTTACAACAACTTGATTTGAGTGGTATAGCATTAACCATCTTGCCCGGCAGTATTGGCCAGATTAGCCAGTTGCAAAGCCTTCGTTTGAGCAGCAATAAGCTTACAACTTTACCCGACAGCATCAGCCAGCTTAGCCAGTTGCAAGAACTAATTTTGTTCGAAAATCGACTCACGACCTTGCCCAACAGCATTGGCCAGCTTAGCCAGTTACAAAAGTTTTTTTTGACCGATAATGAACTCACGACCTTGCCCGACAGCATTGTCCAGCTTAACCAGTTGCAAAACCTTAATTTGAACAGCAATAAGATCCCCACCTTGCCCGACGGCATTGGCCAGCTTAGCCAATTGCAAATGCTTGGTTTGAGCGACAATAAACTCATCACCTTGCCCGACAGCATTGGCCAGCTTACCCAGTTGCAACAACTTGGTTTGAGCGGCAATAAACTCATCACCTTACCTGACAGCATTGGCCAGCTTACCCAGTTACTCGTACTTGATTTGGCGAACAATAAACTCATCAGCTTGCCCGACAGCATTGCCCAACTTAGCCAGTTGCAGAAATTTAATTTAAACCGTAATCGTCTCACTACCTTGCCCGCCAGCATGGGCCAGTTTAGCCAGTTGCAAAAACTTAATTTGAACAGCAATCTACTCACCACCTTACCTGCCAGCATTGGCCAGCTTAGCCAGTTGCAAACACTTGGTTTGAGTGGCAATAAGCTCACCACCTTGCCCGACAGTATTGGTCAGCTTAAACAGTTGCAAAAACTTGATTGGAGCGCCAATGAACTTACCACCTTGCCCGACAGCATTACCCTACTTAGCCAGTTACAACGACTTGATTTGTCGTGGAATAAACTTACCACCTTGCCTGACAGCATTGCCCAGCTCAGTCAGTTGCAAGAGCTTGATTTGTCGATGAACAAACTCACCACCTTGCCCGACAGTATTACCCAGCTTAGTCAGTTGCAAGCCCTTTATTTGAACTACAATAAACTAACCAGCTTGCCTCTCAGCATTGGCCAGCTTAATCAGTTGCAACAGCTTAGATTGTGGCGGAATAAACTCACCTTGTTGCCCGATAGCATTACCCGACTTAGCCTGTTACAACAACTTGATTTGACGAGGAATAAACTCACCACCTTACCCGCCAGCATGGTGAAATTAACAAAACTATCGGAGCTTTATTTAGGCCTGAACCCGCTTGGTGAATTGCCAGCATCGTTAAAGTCTTTGGAAAAGGTGACCGGCTTTGAAAAACGATGATTCATTAATAATTACCCTAATAAACCGCCACACCTAAGGGTTTCGCTGAGACGAAATTCGCTTCGCGAGAAGGAGTATCCCATGTTTTGCACTTTATTTTACAGATCAGAACATATTGGCTCGCTAAAACGAATTTTAAAAAATAAAGAGCTTGAGGGTTACACATATCTATTTGACAGGAAAACTCTAATGGGTGACCCGTTAACTTACTTATGCACTAGTAAATACTGGTCCTCTTGCTTTCATTGAGTGAGTTTACAAATGGATAGCGCAACTTTTGCAAATTGAGCTGGGATAATGATCTTACCCAAGCAAAAGGAGCAAAATAATGCCTACACCTAAAGAGTTACTAGCGACAGCGATCACCGAGTTTACACTTTGGCGTAAATCTAAAAGCCATTCATCTGAACAAACACCTGAATCACTACGCCAACAAGCTGTTGGGCTACTCGAACATTTTCCATTCACCAGGGTAACGACTACGCTGAAACTCAGTAGCAGTTTGCTTCGTCGTTGGTCACAACCTAAACCCATGGTCGCTGACTGCCTACAGTCCAATGAATTTGTCACACTCCCGCCATCTGAGCAGCCAAAAAACCAGCTTGCGCTTGAACTTGTCCTTGGTAATGGCTGCCAAATGCGGCTTTCTGGCGACATATCTACAGAGCAACTCAACGTCGTCACACAAAATATTTTCATGTATCAACCGGGGGCAACAAGATGATCTACCTCACGGCTGATACCCACATTTTATTGGCAACACAGCCTGCTGACTTCCGCAAAGGGATAGACGGTTTTGTTGCTGTTTGTCGCCGG
The DNA here is from genome assembly GCA_938085045.1 of uncultured Alteromonadaceae bacterium. GTDB lineage: Bacteria > Pseudomonadota > Gammaproteobacteria > Enterobacterales > Alteromonadaceae > JABSOG01. The sequence continues at coordinate 25,176 of CALKGI010000103.1, read as the reverse complement.
ACGCTGGCAAGTGACCCACGTAGTGGGATTTTGTTTGTGTTTATCAATCGCAGTAAAACCATGGTCCGCAGCCTCAGCTATGATGGCACAGGCTTTTGGTTGATGACCAAACGACTGTCAAAAGGCAAGTTCCAAAGCTGGCCAAAGACTAACGAAATGCTGAGTCCTGTTGCCGCCAAACAACTACGTGCCTTGTTGTTGGGTGACGATCCTGGATGGGCAAAAATATGATCCTGTCTGGGCCGCGCAAGTGATGCATTATGATCATTAATCAGCATCAAAAATAATGCTTGAATGCCCCTTTGGAGCGGTCATACTAGCGTCCTGAATGCAAAGCGATGATAACAAAAGTTTCGGATTAAACCTTGAGTAAAACCTTTAACGACATAGACAGCGACGAACTGGATGCCCTGATAAAGCGGGTGACAGAAGCGCAAAAGCACGAGCTGGCATTAAGCTCAGAGGATTGTCAATTGCTGCTGGACGCCCTGTTGACCTTGGCCAGCTTTCAAGAGGACCTGGCCAGTAAAGACGTGACCATCAACAAGCTGCGCAAGCTGGCTGGTATGATCAAATCATCGGAAAATCTAGGGGCACAAGTCGGTAGTGGCAAGGCAAAACGACAAAATCGTCGTAACAAACCAAAGACGCCGCCAGTGAAACCTGACGTCAAGCACCATAAACTTGACCATGTGTGTAAAGGTGACGAATGTCCAGAGTGTCAAAAAGGCAAACTGTACAAGTATGAACCGGCCACCTTTTTACGCATCACAGGGCAAAGCCCATTTGTGCCCGAACAGCATGTCATGGAAAGATTACGTTGTAATACTTGCGGGGCCTACTTTACTGCCGAAATGCCAGAGGAAGTATTGGCAGATGGCGACAAAAACCAGAAGTATGGCTATTCAGCGCGTTCAATTATGGGGGTTGCGAAGTTTTTTGCTGGCACACCGTACTACCGTCAAGGTAGTCTGCAAGACTTGTTGGGCGTGTCTATTGCCGCTTCAACACTTTTTGACCAAACGGAATATCTGTCAAATGCACTCTTCCCGGTGTTTCGATACCTGCGTAACATATTGGCTGCGGATGCTGATCACTTTTACCTGGATGACACGACCAACCGCATCATTAACCAGCAGCCCATCAACAAAAAGCGGCGCAACAGCGATAAAGAACGAACAAGAACCGGGGTTTATACATCCGGCCTAATAGCCACAACCGAGTCAGATAAACGGATAGTGTTGTTTGAAACCAACATTGGCCATGCCGGAGAGTTTATCGATGACATCTTGAAAAATCGGACGCCATCGAATTCGCCACCGCTATTGATGAGCGATGCGTTGTCGCACAACAACCCGACAGTCACAGCAGTTATCAGGACATTGTGCAACAGCCACGGGCGACGACAGTTTTTTGATGTGCATACCCACTTCCCGGATGAGGTGGAGTACGTCATTGAGCGCTATGGGTTGATTTGGCAGCACGAAAGTGAAGCCGTTGATAACAACATGTCGCCCAGCGAGCGTCTGGCTCACCATGAAAAACACTCCTTGCCAGTGATGGAAGAAATTAGGTCTTGGGGCAACGCCCATCTGAAAGATGAAACCGTGGAAGAGAATTCAGGGTTGGGCAAAGCGATCAAATACTTTGACAATCACTTCGACGGATTAACCTGTTTCTGTCAGGTAGAAGGCGCAATGGTGGACAACAACTTGATGGAAGCGATGCTCAAGTTAATTGTTCGAAACCGCAAAAACGCAGGCTTTTTCAAGACCGGCTCGGGCGCAGCAATAGGAGATGTGATCACTTCACTGATAGCCACAGCGACCGAGGCAAGTGCCAATCCCGTTGACTACTTCAACGTGTTGCAACGCAATGCTGATGATGTCAAAGCCCACCCGGAAAAATACCTGCCTTGGAATTATCAGGCGACTGCCTGATCTTAAATGCCCGCAAATTTGTGATGATTTTGGCCAACGGCCAAGGTCACGCTATGCTTACGTAAACTCACTTCATTGATGATCAAATAAAACTCACTGAACTACAATGGGGAGGATTGAATCAGTAAGTTCTAGGCACAAATACATAGCCAGCTTGCGTGCATAAATCCTAAGTAAGGTGTAAAGATTAAAAATCTTCTAAAACAAGTGATCCCGTGTTCCAGCGTTTATCATTGCGCCTGTTCGACAAAATCAACCAAATCCCGCCACGTAAAACCACCGGAGTTGTGCTCGAAAATGATCCGTACCATACCGGCATAACTTTCCATTGGATGCCCCAATTCAAGCAACTCTTCGGCTGCTTCAAACTCCTGCTCGCTGTCGGGTTCGGCTTGGGCAAATCTCTTAATATACCTGAACGCTCTTCTTGCGGTGCGATTACGGAACTGTACCAGACCATCTCTGGCCAGACCACATGTTTTAATGGTTTGCAGTCCCATCTCACTACCGTTATAGGGTTTAATTAATCCGGCCTCGGTAAAATCCAGGTGGCTGGCGATGTTCGGTGTTTCATACGGATTAATTAACAGCGGCACTTCCGATGTATTCTCATCTGGAGAAACGCAGGGGAATTTGGGGTTATCACCCGGGCTTGGTGGCCGCTCACCAGTGATAGGAAACAATGCTTTTTTCCACGGCTGATTACACAGTTTGCAGGACAAAAGATAGTTGTTCCAATCATATGCTAACCACCAATAACCATATTTGCATACTTGGGTAAATTTTCGTCTTCTCACATTGTGCAGATTGGCAAGCTCAACGCCTTCTTGCTTAATCACCTGTACGATGCCTTTAGGTCGATAATGTTCCATGTCGCCATAGTCTGTTACATAAGCTTCGCAGTAACCACACTTGCGAAATTGGGCCACCATAAAGAAATCTTTATAGTTTCCCCAAAAGGAATCAGTAAACGGCAGTTTATCGGGAGGATTCTGTTGATTATGCTTGGCAGTCACCTTGGCCAGTTCAACGGCGGCATCGTCGTCAAAATCATCTGGTTTTGTTGGTCTGGTAAAATTCAGCATGCTTATCGTCTCCTGCCGAGTTTACGCGACAGTTTTTCAGCTATTTTGCTTTTGAGTTGGGTCTCATCCATCTCCTGTTCATTCTCGGCCATCACCTTATCAAGCGTTTTAATAAAATGACCAAACAACCCTTGCCCCGAATCAAACTGCATCCGCAACTTTAATTGCGCCTCAACAGTGCGGATTTGCGTTTCATTAGCATCATTTTTCTCCAGCACCAATTGTCGATGAGCATCAATCAGTCTCACCGTGTCTTCATCAAGGGTCGACTTCATTTTAAACCAGTCGCCAAGCAACAGGTTTTCAATTGGCATGCCCGGCGGAATATCCTGCTGTCTGATGACCGGATACAGTTCTTCTTCAGTAATATCCATCACATGCACCTCGCCCGGTCGTGCCCCCCGCAAACACAAAGGATCATGCGTCGTGACGATAAAACTCAGTCGTGGAAAGACTTTTCGCAGCAATGAGACAATGCTGATTTTCCAGGTGGGGTGGAGGTGGGTTTCGAGCTCGTCAATTAATACCAGCCCCTCGGCATCCTGTATTGACGGCCACTTTTGATGCACACTCATCATTATATCCATGGCATAAGCCAGCACCGATTTATAACCATCACACAAATCGTACAACGCTTCTGCCCTACCATTCCTGTTGAACGTGATCTTGCCCTGCCTACGGCGCAATAAGCTAGTTTTGCCACTCTTGTCATTACCCGGAATAAGCAATAAATCACGAATTGAAGCGGCAATCCAGCCAAAGTCTTCGGGTGTAATCAACTTGGTATCTGCCAGCCAGCTTTCAACATCTTTTAGTGGCCAATTGTGATCAAATAGATTGCGAACATTCACTGGCTCGACTGTCGGCTGTTGGGCGGTATTGTTTTGTTTGGGCAACATTCGGGTGGCACCATAGGCTAAAGTCAGTATTTGCGGATGAGCGGGTGTCACTTGCAACGCTTTTCTACTGATCTTCAATTCGATGGGCTGATCCGACGACCCAAAATATATTTTCACCGTGGCTTTACGCACACCTGGGGCAATTCGAATGAGTTTTGACGGGTCCAGCCCCAGTTCATCAATATGGTCCTGCCCAATCAAGGCCAATGATACTGCTTGCAACAACGAGCTTTTGCCCACCCCGTTTTCGCCAATCAACACTAGCCACGGCTCACTGTCACCCTCTGGTTTGGGGAAATCAATGTCGAGTTGTTTTATCGCTTTGAAGTTGCGGATCTCTATTCGTTCGATTAATTTGGCAGTGGCGAAGTAGTCTTCATCTTTGAATTCTTCGGGAACCCTACCAGTTTGCTCAATGACCTGTGGTTTTATGTTGCGGTATTGGAACAGAAAGTAGCGCCGCATTGCCCAAAATTCAGCAGCGGGTGGTAACAATTTGTTAATCCACTGATTGGACAACGTATCCACTGGCGGCGTTATTGTCGAAATCTGTTCGAGATGATTCAGAAAGTCACTAGCCTCTTTTTTGCGTCTTTGGACCAAGGTTTTTCGGTTCAATCCAAAGGTATCAATCGTAATTTTTGCCCTTTCAGTCTCACCATTAATAATCCCTTCAGTATTGAAACTGAAAGGATTTTCATCGATATCCAGCTTATGGCAGGGGTCAATCAGCAAGTAATTTTCATCCAAATCAATATCCGGATAGGCCAGACGCCTGCCTTTAACTGCAAACCGATTAGCTTTGTGTCGATTGCATTCTGCACATATTGAATATAGGTTTTGCCATTCATAGGCTAACCACCAATATCCCTCTGTAACTTTGCCATCAATATTGACTGCACTGGCTTTGGGGCGAAAGTGATCAACGTCGGTTTTGACAATGGATTCACAGTACGCACACTTACCCTGAAAAAGACCATCCAGAGTTGATTTTACTGACAACCAAATTTTGCTGTCAAAGGTATACTTCTGTTGCTTTTTACTAATGGTAAAAAACTCTACCAGCCTTGCTTGTGATTGTTGTGTATGTGTCGCATCGAGGATTGAAGGTTTTGGTACGCTATCTCTTTTAACAAAACGCATGATTTTTCACTTCTATTATTTTTAGCAGACATCAAATGGGTATTCAAAATACCATATCAGAATTAGCCCAGAAGTGCAGTCCCCAATTAGCATGAGAAGTGCTTTTTAGCGTCAACTTAGCCATTTTAGTTAACGTTCTTGATGTTGTAGGTGCTCATGTCAAGATGGTCAAATACGCTAATCTGTTGCGCAATAATTTGAATGGTCATCTCACACGTGTTCGTATACTCCTAACTGCCAATCGTGCTTTAAACTATTCATCATCGGGATGTATAAATACCACACTAATTTTTACAGTTATATAAGTAGCTCAACTAAAGCTTGATAATGTCGTAACGAGTCCCAATATTTTTATTCTAATAAACAGCGTTTGAAACCAGTAACCGACTCATTCAGTGAGGTTATGCCACTGTTGACTAGTTGAACAAGAAGATAAGGGGCTATTATGCCAGATGAAGAGCAAATCAGCGATAGTATTGAGGACATGATCAACAATGAGGTGATGGCCCCGATATTTGGTGGGGCGGCCAGCTTTGGTTTGCAGTTATGGTTATTGAATGCAAAACAAGGCACATCCTCAATTAACCGGTTGGTTTACGGCTGGATAGTTCGCAATGACCACGTCGACAACACGTGGCAGATTGAAGACAAACATGGCCGCTTGAAAATCGCTGACACAAAATACAAGGTGGTGACATTAAATATCAGTTTACCACAGGACAAAATAAAAGCCGTATTGGCGGCTTTGGTTGCGGGCGAAAGTATAACAAATATCAGTACAAGACTGACGTTGGATTTGGCGAAAAAAGCACAAAAATACCAAGATTTCAAACTCGACAGTCAATTTACTATTCGCCCACCGGCTAACCTTGTTGCAAGAAACCATATGCACCGGCGAAAAAGTGTTGGACTCAAAAGTCCGTATTCGGAAGCTGGAGCCATCAGTAGTGGTATTTGCTCGCTGAGTGCAGCCTCAATATTTGAAGTAAACGGTAGTTTCAGTCGGCCACTGGCAAGTTATCTATCTGATTGTGTCAATCAGGATACTGGCTTGAATCTGCTTGGTGAAGACGTTTCCCGGATTGGTATGTTAGAGGTTTTCAACTCACCCGAATTGGACTGTTTCGGCAGAGAAAAGGTTGAAATGGACTGCAAAGACGACAAAGTTGTTGTTGATTATTTTGCCGAGTCAGGTGAGAGTTGGCATCAACTGCAATTTATAGTGACGTTGTATTTGGACAATGTGAGCGTTCGTACTTTTGCCAAAATAGTGCCCTTTAATCAATCCGCTGTGCAAGTCTGCTTACAGGTAAGTGACTCCTATGATGGCATTGGCCTGGAGGTTTTTGGTAATGCGATGTGCCAAGATTCTCAAGTGACCCCCATTGTCCAGTGGCGACGGAATATGTTGATGCAGGCCAATATAGGTGCCAATGTGGTATCAAGCCGCTATAAACTACAACACGATTGGTTAAATAAAATGCCAACTGGCAACAAAGAGGAAGATCGGGTTGAAAAAGCCTCGTCTTTTACCAAGGTTGACCGGTTGGCACCAACGGTGGTTGGTGAGCTGGAAGGTCCGTGGCGCAGTGCCAATGAGCAGTTGCGGGCAGTTATCGATAATGCTTTTCCCAAACCTTCAGGCGCTCTGTTTTTGGAGAAGCTTAGAGATAACAAAAACGCGCGGCTGGAACTGGTTGAATGGCTCAAGGCATTGTTCGAACAGTATGACTGCCATGATTTTGAGGTTTTTGACCCTTACTGGGACGGTTCTGCCAGCGTATTGATATCTGCATATTTGCCCAAAGGGGCAAGTCTGACTGTCTATACAGATGATGGTAAAGACCGAAGGGATAATAGGATACATGGCTTCAAACGATATAATGCGCTGGTGCAATGGCTGCAAACCGGTGCTCATTACACCATAAAGTTCATCAAACGAAGCACACCAAAACGAGCAGCCATACATGACCGTTATTTGTTGATCACCGATAAAACCAGTAAAAAAGTGACTGCGGGTTTTAATCTGTCTAACTCTTTGCAAAAGGCCAATGAGAATTATCCTTTGCTGATCACCCCTATACCGGCTGATATTTTGATTGATGTCGACACGTACCGTCAAGGCCTGATTAAACCAGGGGCGACGGAAATCGTACTTGATTCCAGTACCAGCGAAATTTATGTTGATGAAGTACCGTCGATCCTGCCCCAACCTTTTAGTTCGTTGGATGAGGTTTACACTTGCATCGAAAAGTGTAGCGAAAATAATCTAGATGAATGTATGCAGCATATTGGTAAGTGTTTGTATCACTCTACGGATAAACTTTTTCATGTTGAAAGCATCACTTTTTCTGCAAGTATCGAAGCCAAACTAACGACCTTTTTGCAAAATCGTAAAGATAGGCTGGTAAAACAAACCGATATTACCAATCAGCTGCTTATGTTAAGTGAGTTGAAGAGTGAGTTGCCGAGTTTGTTGGCTCATTTTGAGTATTTTGAAGAGATGCAAACCAACCCCTATTTCAAATCAAAGTCGCTGGCCGCTGCGGATTATTTTGCACTTAAGTTGTTGGCTAGGGGCACACCATTAACCCTGATCGCCATGATTCAAGGCTGGATTGAAGACTGGATTGAAGACAACAATGATGAACTTAAAGATTATCTATTGGCTTATGTATTTATTACCCAAGGGTTGAATCAACTCTTTCGCGCTCAATGTTTTGATAAAGCTGCATTTGATATTTCAACGCTGTTGGCTAGCCAGAACTCGTTTCTTAAGTGGTTTGCCTTTTGCCATCTATCGGCTTTATTGAGTGAAAAAAGTATAACGGTAAGTGACATTGGTCAACTATTGGCCGATGAAGACAATATTCAATTTATTGGTTGGCAGCTGGCTAAGGCCAACCCCACTGATAAGGCCAGTCAACAAGAATGGTTTGATCCATTGTTGACATACTTACTGGACGAAGTACTGCCCTCGCGTCTGGAGCGTAAACTACTTTCTGCCTTGTTTGCCGCCTTCGGTGCAAACTTTGGTCGACTCAACGCATGGTTATCCAATCAGTTGATGGTGCCGCTACAAAAGGCGGGACGAATAGAATTTGATGAGTTGGCCGAACTCTGGTTAGATGAGCAAAGTCGATTGTGGGAAACCTTTGGTTCGGACAATAGACACAGTTCTGTTGCATTAAAAGTAACTGGGATGGTTGTGCAATTGGTCGCTCAGGCAGGTGAAGAAGTTCAACGTCGATTGTTGAGTGATGTCGAAAAACAACTGAAACCGCTTAGCCGAATCATCAGAAAAAATCTGTCACGGGAGATTAACTATCAATCCTGGTCTTTGGCGTTGGATTTGGTTTTATGGCTGTTCGGTGCAGTTAATTGGACCGTTTATCTTATGAATGAAAATAAAGCAGTTAAAGCTGACTTTTTAGCGATGAAACTTGAGCTTGAACAACTATTAGCCTATCGTAGCGAACAAAAATGGCAGACCAGAGTAGATCGGTTGAGTAAGATGCCCGGCATCATGGTGTTTTACAATGATTTCAAATCAATAGAGAATCTAATTGACACAATAGAACTACCAAAAATTAATGCCAGCTCTTAGTTTTGGAGGGAGATAATATCTAGCAAGAAATGGGGGAATGTTAGCAAAATGAACTTATATCTATCAACAAAACGGCAACGTGGTCGTATGAGCCTTGGCGTGCTTGGTTCCTTATCGAGTATTATTGCACTTGTCATATACTTGATGACATTGACGTTTGATGAAGGGGAAGTTGCACCTCAGCCCCAAAATAGCACTGCAAGCACCATCAAAGCTGAAGATTCGACCATTGTCAGTCAAACAAAATCCAACTCAGAAATTTATGATGTGAATATTGCAGGGCAAGTTGACAATGTTATTTTGGGTAACAATAACACTGTTTATCAAGACAGTAATAATACAGTCAATAACAATGTCTACCAAGTTAATCGCGAGCCATTGACAGAAGAAAACCTGAATATTCTTGCGACTGATCATGTCGGGGATTATGACAAAATTCAATCTGTTCGCTTGATTAAAAGCAAAGGTCGCCGTCCGTATATGCTCATTATTTTCGACGCACAGGACAGGTACCAGTGGCATATTCAATCCGTTAAACAGGTCAATGGCCAATGGCGCACAACTTGGCGTGCGAAAATGAATGGCTTGATTTACGGTGTTAATGATCGATCAATAAAATCGGCAAGCGTGAATGGGCGAGATTACTACATTTTTAGCGGTTGCACACCACATCAATGTCCAGAAGGTTGGGGATTTTTAGTGTATGACCCTAAGGTCGACAAGGGTTATTCGATAATATCCAAATATAGTGATGGCAAAATGTCTTTTGTCTTCCCACAGGGGTTGCCCAGTGGTTACAAACTTTGGGATATGCAGGAGCTATTCATCGCACATATGGTCGAATTCAACGGTCATTATCTTTCAAACAAAAGACTGCAAGGCGTAGCAGCCTTTCCGTCCAAGGCTCAAAGCCTACCTGATATTGATAAAGTAGCATTTCATGGGCGAGACACAAAAATGTGGTTGAAAAAAACTCTTGCAACCGGGATCCATGACTTAGCAAAAGCCAAAGTTCGCAATATTGGCCAATATCATGTGGGTGACCTTGATGGTGATTTGGCTTTGGAATGGCTTGTTCAAGATAATGATAATGAAGTGCTTTATATTATTGATGACAATAAATATTCTATTATCAATTTTCATCCAGAGGCCCGTGGTGCCTCGGCAAATTGGTTTGACGTATACCGCTACAGCAATGCAAACAGCCCACCTTATATCGTTTTCGCTATATATGAAGGTGCTGCTGGAAATTTTGCGCAGGCATTTGTCTTTCAATATCAAAATGGCCAATATGCCCCTGTACTTGATGAATCTGTTGTCTCGGCAATGACAAATGCATTCCAGATATATGGCAGGCTGGAACAACCTTGAATAAATCGAGACATTACCAGGGGCTAATTCGAACAATGCGAATGGGGAGGTGTAAAGTAATTGTATATCTTCGGAATATTGCAATGTATGTCTGGCAATCTTTACTTGTGCTTGAATTTCATACTGCTATGGTCAAATGACAATATATAATCTACCCTTTATTAAAATTAATCGGGTCACCAATAGGTCTCTAAGATGATAGCTGGGCGATATAGCATAGAGCAGATTACTTGGGTGGATGGGTGCCAGCGCAGTGCGCGTGAGTGGTGGACGGCATGAGTGAACTATTGAGTTTTGAAAGTTACTCAGTGTTCTTATCCTTTCTTTTTCTAGGAATATTCACCCATAAAATAATACGTTCTTTTACTTATATTAAGGATATACGTCAATCTGACGATGAAAGTGATGCTGGGTATAGATATCGGTTAGTACAGCACAATAAAAAACGAGAGATATACACTGGTGGCTTTCCGCTTATTTTGGTACTAGGCTTTGCTGTATCATTGATGTTTATATCTTGGACTAGTGAAAATGTCGGTGATACAGACCTAAGAGTTTTCTTGCAAGTCACAGGTGGGGCAGTAGGCCTATCTTTTGAAGTCGTTTACGGTCTTTTATACAAAAAAATTGGCAATATGGACTTAGAGGGTACTAGATACAAAAACTTGAGTATTGTGGGCACAATGTTGCGAAAGGATTTGAGAGTTACGAATCTTGTAATTATATTAGCTATTGGCGGTTTGATTGCATTGTGGTTTATTGATCATCAATATGCTTTGAATGTCTCTTCCTTACCATATTATTTGCTAATTTTGCTGCTTACATTACCCTTTCTGAATTTCTGGATATTCTATGTTAGGGTTAAAAAAGGTTGGTTTGGAACTACGGATTGGGAAGCTAGGAAAATCATAAAATTTATTCAAGAAAACTATGAGGAGATTGATCGAAATAATTCTGGGGGTGGTAAGGTGGTTTTGTTTAAAGATAATGATCTAAGCCAATTTCACAATGAAATTGGGTTGCTCACACCTAAACCCAAAGGAGCTATTTCCTGATGGAAAAGATTAGTGGGTTTCTTTCAAAAGCAATAGATATTTTATTTCTCAGTCATCCCATTAGAACGTCTGTCGGATTTATAACTGGGATTGGAGTTCACTCTGCGCTATTGATTTTTGATTCGTTAACCCAGTCAAAAAGTACTCTTGCTGATTCTGGTTTGGATTGGTATCACTTTTCTATGACAACGCTTGCATTAATATATTTCCCAGTGTTTCTGAAAATGATGTTCAAACCATCGATTGCAGATGAAAATGTGCAAAAAGCGTTTGATGCTTTAAAGTCAGCTGAGCGCGAAGGGGTAAACAAGAAAAAAGTTAATGATCTTAGGTTACAACTTTGCCAAAAAGTACTGGCGAATTCGAATCAAGAACAAAAAAGAGAGGAGAGTGCACCTGAAGAGTGAAATATTGTTTGCCAATCCATATGGATTAGGTAGTAGGCTTAGTAGGCGCTGCAACCATTAAGCCCTACCGGTCACTCTTTGGGTTTTGTTAGATTAAATGTCTGTTTTCTCTCAGACATGGCCAACGTCACCCACGATAACCTCTTGATAGGAGAGCGGGACTCGCCATGTCATCGAACCGGCTCAGGATGGAATTGGGAAGAAGACAAACGCGTGTAAAATTGCTTTTAACCGTGTGACAAACATGTATTCAGGAGGAAAAATAAGCTGCGTTTAGATGTAGTAGTTTCACATTTTGCTGATGTACCGTTTATATTGAGCAATTATACCGTTATCTTCGTACTGTTACCTATTTTGCTGAAGTAAATTAATCAAATGGCTATTGCGCTTGTGAGCATTGCTGGTAGCTTTAGTGATAGCTGCAAAATCGTTTGCTGAACCGACAATATGTATCTCATTTTCTGCTCGTGTGATGGCGGTATAAAGCCACGCCCTGTCAGTTATACGGCCTTTTTGCAATGCGACAATCACACGAGGAAACTGTGACCCTTGCGCTTTATGTAGCGTGATGCAGTAGCCTAATTCGATTGAGTCCAAGATTGATTGGGTGATAGCAACCTGAACACCGGTATCCAGCTCAACCGTGCCGTATGACTGTACGGTAGCCTCAACCGACGTAAGCACACCAAGTGATCCGTTCTGTATGCCCATGTCATAGTTGTTTTGAGTAAATAATAGCGCATCGCCTAACCTTAAATCCCTAAAGAACCGCTCTCCATTGATAGTAAACTCCATGTGCTGCCCATCGGGGTTCACAACGGTCTGGCAACGCTTATTGATGTCAGCAACGATGGCCCTTGTAGACCCCATAATACAACTATTTTGTGGCGATAACGTAAATAGCGCAGTACATTTTTCCGCAATATTCGCCTTTGCTGTTTCATGGAAAGTGATGGTTCCTGTTGATAATCTCTCAGGCACTTCGCCATCGTTGATAAGCGCTGAATATTCAGGGATGCCGGTTGCGCCCTCTTGACGTTTCACTATGTCCAATTCAGTATTGGCAATGACTCCTGAATCCACAACATCAGCCAGTACTTTTCCGCAGCCGATGGGTGGTAATTGGTTTGGGTCACCGGTGAAGATAATTCGAATGTTCGGATCAATGCTGGTGACGAGACGATACATGGTAGGCAGGTCAATCATGCTTGCCTCGTCGATGACAAGGACATGATCAGCTTCGTTAGGTGCTGGACCGACAGGCGGCTCTTTTAAAAATGCGGCGATAGTGGATGTTTTAAAGCCGATGGATTCATGAAGTCGCATTGCTGCACGTCCTGATAACGCGACTGCATAAATCGTTGAACCTGCTTTGTGATAGGCTTTGAGCGCAGTTCTGAGTACTGTTGTCTTACCCGTCCCTGCACCGCCAGTGATACAGCTTATTGCGTTATCCAATGAGGTCAATACGGCCTCTTGCTGCTTGGAGGTTAACTCGTAGGCCAATTCGTCTCTTGCTTCGATGAAAGCGTGATTTGTAGTCTCGTCCATCAAATTAGTGCTGGTTTTAAGTTTCAAAAAGCGTTTGACAACCACGGACTCCATTAGAATTTGTGCCGTTGGGTGATAGGTACCTGTATCTTTATTTAACAGGAATTGAGATGTGTTATACCCGAGCATAAACGCCTTTGTCGCCAGTTCATCCGATGTTAAGAGCTTTCGCACGTACGCCCTTATATCCTGCTGTTTTGTATATGTGTGACCTTTGCCAACTTCGGCCTTAATCGCCATTTCAACCGCTGCTGACAATCGCCTGTTGTCCTCTGGTGCAACGTTGAATCTATCGACTGCAAGCCTGTCTACGTCGCTAAAGCTCATACCAAAACAGAGCAGGGTGTAGGGATTCGCCTTGATTGCATCAATGGATTTATCGTCATGATATTTAATCAATCGCTGCTGGACTGGTGCAGGCACCTGATACTGTGTTAACCAATTGTATGCACTCAAGTTGCGGTATTTAGCATAGCCTTTGAATAGAGCGTCTATGGATTGGTTGGTTAACATGGTCTTTAGCGCCGCCCGGTTGGCTTCGTTGTCATTGTTGACCACTGAATGAAACTGAGTGCCTAACGTTTGCCAAAGCAAACGGGCCTTTTGGTCACCAATACCAATAAAGTCGCGTTCTTTGGCAATAAATTTGATGAGCTGTTCGCCGCTGGCGGGTAACGTACATTCAACATGGGTTAATGCTGTGTACGTATGCTGCTTGAGTTTAAAGTCACCTTGAGTCAACTCATCGACCAGCATGGTCCCGCAGACTTGCCAATGTTGACCAATCGCAGGCGATGCAGGCAATAAGCCTTGTTGGGCCTTTACGGTGACGATATATTTGCCGTCGGTGACTTTAAAACCTTGCTGTTCAATAGGCACACCGGTAAAAATAGTAAAACCATCTTTGTGGTACGCAATACTGGTCACTCTGAAACAGTCCATCATCTGGGCATCATTCCCATTTCGCTGAGCGCTTCAGACAACTCACAAAACCGTGAGAGACGTTTTTCTAATTCTTTATTTTTGGCCTTTAGTTCAATAACTTCCCGCTCCAATTTTGACAATTTTAATGCATCCTGCAAACGTTTAGCGGCAGTGTTATCGTATTCGTTGATCTTGGGATTATCGGTTTGAACAGGTTTTGCCAATTCGGGCAAGACTTGCCTAGTTCTTAAGTCTGTTTCAAGCTTATTTAACAGCTCTTTGATTGCAGGGTTTTGCTGTAAGGCCGACTTACCAATCCCTGCACCTTTGGCAACCTCTGTACGGCTAAGTTGGCCGCGTCTAATGATTTGTTTAAAATCACCATCACTTTGAGTTGCTGCCCAAGCATTAAACTTTTCAATATTTTCTGCTGCCTTTTGTTGTCCACTTGCCATCGCGTTACTCCAATGCACTCTCTTCGTCTGGGTGTTGAAAAAACAGCTTTGTCACGTCTATCTCCATATCAATGCCATTTTTTATCGCCCGTGCCATAAATTTTTCAGCTTCGTTGTATTGCCGTTGCAGTGTGTCGTTCTCAGCTTCCAAGCGTTTAATTTGCTTCTCAAGCTTTTGAATAGTTGTCCCCTCTGCATACGTCACGGGTCCCTCAGTTACTACGCCTCTTTTTAGCTCTTTTCGTCTGCGGAATTCCTGTTTGATTTCTTCATATTTGTTGAGTGATTGACGGCTGATCTTAATACCCAAGTCGCTTTTAATAGCTTGAACAACAACATCCCAGTTCAGTTTGCCATCCCAGGTGATAATGAGGTTATTGATCCTCTTTATGTCCTGTTTTGTCAGTAACGGTTTAGCCATTAATATTTATTCCATGTTTTAAGAAAAACCCCTCAAGAGGATTGCTTATTAGTGGTTTCACTTCGTCAACTTTTGCTTGGAGTAACGCACTGATGTCAGGTAACTCAGCCTTTGGTTTTGCTATGATATTGTGCGTTTTCATATCGATGATTTGGAATTGAACATGGTGGGTTTTTATCGCGGCAACACGAACCAGACAGCCATCTTTGAAATCTGGTGATCCCATAATATTCACCAGTTCATTGCACAAAGCCATATCTTCTGTTTTCTCTTTAAACTGCTGCCGCCCGTTGGTGAGCTTATACCAATTATCGTCCTCATATAGCTCAGCAAGTTGACTTTGTAATCGTTGAACGTCTTCTTTCATCGCAGCAATGGCTTTAGGGTGCCCTTTACAAAACATGGCCTTCGAACAGCCAACGCAGTGCAAGCGTAACTGACTTCTGCGTGTACAAGGGTATTGCGACAAGTCCTGAAAGCAAAAACCGACACCACCGACATCTTCCACATGTCGCCCTGACTTTTCAGCTACTTCCTGGACGGTAACAATATTGGTTTCGATGCGTTCTTCTAACGCAGATTCATTGATACCGCCCAGTGCTTGCCGTAACGTCGCAGTTAGTTCCTCGCCAGTGCGGTGGTCGTACACAATGTTATGTTCAACCTTTTTCCGTCCAGAGATAACGGCAATCAATTCTTGGCTAACATCAGCCTTCTGCAGCTCGGTATTGTTGTAGTGCCTAATGGCATAGGGGTTCATTCCGAATAACCCACTAAAACCATTGTTGGTAAAGTAGGGGCCTGCAAGTTGTTTACAAAAAAGCCCATTCAGATCTATTGTTTCAATTGCAAATGGGCTTTTTGCCCACTTAAATGCAGCCGAAGTCGATCCATCTTGATGTGACTGCCCACCAGTGAAAACGACAAGAGCATCAGATAAATACACCTTGTTGCCATTACTGTGTATGCGGTACGGAAAGTCAGGTATGGACTCTTTGATATAAGTAATCCAGCCATCTTGTATTTCACGCAACGTCAAGTGTTTAGGTCGACCATTATCATCTATAAAGAAATCGGGCATTTGCTTTTGGCTCGTTTTGCGAATTCCCAGCCAATAGCCTTGCTTACCCTTTTCTCTAAACGGCAGTGGGGCATCCAACTCCAGATCGTAAGGAAAGCCTTTTACCTTGGAAATTGGGGCGAATACTTCTTCTGGGTAACGATCATACAGCCCTAACAGACCTCCTAATTGAAAAAGGTTTAGCGGTTTTTGGGGGTTGAGACCATGCCAATCGTCAACTGGATAATATCTCAATATATCTTTCGCGGGACGTTTTGGATCCTCGTAAAACCTTACTAATACGCGTCCCAGCTCAAAAGCAACGTCACAGTAAAGCAACACACGCTCTACATAAGGGAAAAGACCACCCATTATGTGTTTCTGATTCACCCGGTAACCTTTACTGCCTTGAAACAAATAGGTATGAACCGCTTGACCGGTGATGGTGGCTTGTGACTGTAACCCGCCTTGGGCGGCAAACGGTGCTTCTGCAGCAAATCGCTGTGTAGCTACAAGGCAAAACAACCCCATTCCTGCAGTAAAACGGCTTCGCACAGACGCATAAGGACAAATATTGCTTGCCTTTAGTTCTTCCATCGAAGGCATGGTATTGGCGTAAACCGACAGCATTGCGAGAATTTGGTCTGTGCTGGCTTTTTTATCCTGTTGACGTTTGCCGCGAGTTGCGGGGGATTGGTCATTGCTATACAAAGGAGCAAATGTTGTGCCTCTAGGCAAAAAGCCAGCGACTACCCACTGGCGTAGTGTTGATATTAAGGTATATTGCAGATAAATTACCGATGTTTTAGCCCCCGGTTTCGCGAGTTCTTTGAGGTAAGTACTAAATACGTTCTGATTGACCTTGCTTAGGCGTAAATCCTTGGATTGTAAATAGCTGATAAACCCAATTAGGTCTCTGGCGAAATTATAACTAGAACCTGTGTCTTTATTGACAATCTCAATAACTCCCGCTTTTGCAAACTCTCGGTAATAAGGCTGCAAGGGAAAAGCCGTTAACATCTCTTGCGCTACATTTAGATTCCTTACCTGCCTAGAGCTGCTTTTTCTCGGATAACGGTCAGCAAAGACAAGGCAACTACGTTGAGCGTTCTTGCTCTTAAAAAACCACACATCATGACTCCATGATGCAAGCGCATGACCTTTTTTATCAGCATAGACTGCACTTGGCATCGCACTCTTCATTTTATCAACGAAGGATTTTATTGCGACCTCATAAAGATTGATTTCACTCATGTTGGTTTCCCATTTGAGTAGGCAGATGACGACCATCTAAAAGATGGTTACACACTTTGATGGTTAGTTTGATTTTTAACATCATATCGGTCAAACCTTGCATTTGATGCGGCTTGTAAAACGCCTGCTTTTCTTGGTACTCCTGTTCTACCTTCATCAAAAATTGATTATGATCTGCAGTTAATAACGGCTTAAAGTTAGTACAGCCGTAACAGCTCAATGGCTTGGTCTCTGTGCAGCCCCTACACATTGGCAGGCTTTCTCTTTTTCCGAGCTTGCCTGCGTCCAAATCAAATATTTCGTCTTCATGTTCTTTCATTTCATCAATGATGCGCGCTTTCAGCATTTTCTCAAAATGACCCTCGGCTGCGCTAATTAGTAGGTCCGTATCTCCTCTGGCATCGTCCAGCTCTGCTTGTTGCTCTGGTGTGACATCGAAATAGATACTTACGGACCCAATCCCCAGGTGCGTTAGCGCAGCGGCCGTAGCTGGACGAGAGAACCCTGATTGTGGCATGCGAGTACCTTTGGTATGACGCATTCTCGTTAGGTTAAGATTGTATTCATCGGGCAACAGCCGAAAACTCTCAAAGTGTAGTTTCTTCTTTAATGCTTGTGGCGTATCTTTGATGACATCAGAGGAGCAATACCAGTTGCCTGCAAGCAGCCGTTGATACACATGTTCGGCTGAAGTAGCTTTTAGCCTAGCCTTGCTTGCTACGTCAAAAATAGTCGTGTTCAGAATAACAGGTAGAACAGAAAATAACTCTTCCAACTGGGTTTTGGTCAGAGAGTAACTTGAACTCTCCATGTATTGTGTCAGCTTTTTAGTGATAATCTTACGGTAACAATTTAGTATCGCGGAGAACTCATTTGGCACCAAAAGAGGTGTTGTTTGAGGTCTGTTTGATTCATCATCTTGCTGCTTTAGCTCTAAAGGCCACAAGTAGCCTTCCCCCTCAAACAGAAACGGCTCTGTTGCGTCAGTGCCTCTAAAGTTTGCAGTAAAATGCTGCCATTTTAGGAGTCTGATTTGCTCGGCTCGCAAGCCAAACACTATAGAAAAATAGTAAGACATGTACATAAAAAGGGTGTTTAGATAAGTTACTTGGTTTGAGGTCTGGCCACCGTATTGTATTACCTGCTCTTCAAGCCATGCATCAAAGTTGGTTTCTGACATAATGATAGGTTCAAATTGATTCATCTTTAGATGAATATCGGAATATTCTTGTAGACTTAGAGCGCCAGAGCGAGGACAGTAGGGATTCTGCTTGGCTCTTTGAATCATTCTATTTTTAAATGCTTGGTGCAGCGCTGAAAAACGAGATTCCTTGTATTCGGCTAATGCGTTAGTTAATCCTTTTAACTGTATTTTTCCGTTGTACCTTAGTTTTTTCCAGACGCGCTCAAATGCTTCAATGTCCAACGAAGTAAGCGCTTTTAAAGGAGAGAGGGCCCACCATTGTAATTGACGTCCACGTTCAAGTCGTTGTGCGCTAACGTGACGGATGACATCCTGCTCTTCTTGTGAAAGCGCTGAGTTACTGAGCCAACTCATATCAACAAAGGAAGTTGACAACAATTGACCTTTTTTGCCAAACTCCTCAGTGATTTGCCACAGGTCATCATAGCGATTGTTCTCAAAAGTATTGTCTAGTTTATCCTTGACCAAAAATGTGGCACCTTCTCCAGATTCACGCTTTTTTTCATCCAACCAAGCAGGACGGGTTGTTGGTGTTGTACTCACTTTCTTGGATGTCCTCGGCATTATCCTTCCCCTTTATCGACTAAATCAGAGGCATCGCTGCTGGTTTTTTCCCGAATCATGCGCTGCCTATTCTTAAATATTTCTGAGCCATATTGTCGGCCAGCTTCATGCATCTCTTTCAAAATTTGCAAACGGGCGTAAAGCAACCGCATCTGAGAACCAACTGCCCAGCCGTGTTGTTCGTTATGAACGTTCCATGTTTGGTCATCACTCCAGCCAGATTTTTTTGCCAACATTTCAAGTAAGCTCGCGAAGCTGTGACGTAAACGATGCGGATGAAGGTGAACACCGAACGCTTCAGACATTCGGTTAAGAATCCAATTGTGTACACCTAAACTGACAGGACTACCGGCTTTGCTTTTGGCATTATTCTTTTCAGTGACAAAGATGAAAGTGTGTTTTTTAGATTCAGGAAAACGTTTACGCGTGTACTCGTAGTAATCCTTTATTTCAGCCATTAACTCCGATGGAATTACGGCCAAGTGTTCACGCGTTTTTTGAGACGGGGGATTGTGGCGTGGATCTTCTATATCGTTAGGTGTTCTTGTAATTCGAATGGTGTCGGCATTGCCAGTTAAGTCCAAATTGCTAATCTTGAGTTTTGCCACAGCTCCGCGTCGTAAGCCAGAGAATGCGTAAAGTAGTATCAACAATGAATTGCGCCATTTGGCTGATTTAAAGGGATTGTCTGGGGCAAGAGGAGCAACCTTTTCCGTGATCGCAATCACTTCTTCAAATTCAAGTCCTTTGACAGCACTAGCCCGGGTTGATGACTTACCTGGTCTGCCTCTTGCCATTCTTAAATCACTAATAACGCGATCTATATCTTTTTCATTTTGGTCGGATGGTCTTTTTACATGGTGATTATAGAGGAATTCAGTGTAGGCAATGGCGGCATCAATCCGATCATTCTTTGTTTTGACTCTGACCAACTTGCGTTTATTGGATTTACTTAGTGCATTACTGATTTGTCTGTCACTGAGGTTTAGGTTTTTTACTTTGTTACCAGCTGCGGTTTTAACGGTAATATATTCAAAAGCATCATTCTGTGACATGGCTGCTGCTTCAACAAATCGTTTTATGATTAGCCTGGGCGGTAAGATTCCGCAACTCATTTGTTCATCAAGCTCAAAACCGCAGAGCATCATGCATCTTAGAAAGAAAATCAAATCATACAAACAGGTTTCAACCGACGACGTTGCTACATGTGCATACTTGCGAGAAATAAATAGCGTTCTTTCGATGCCTGGAAATTCGAATTCATCGACAATGGCGAAGAACATCTTACCGGTATCCAGTTTGTGTTTGTGTAGTCGCAGGGTGTTGTATTGGTGTGATTGTAACATCAACTTACCTTCCGCTTTTTTATTGCACAAGGTAAGCATAGCGCATAAAATAGACTGTAAACTATTTTGTGCGATTTATTTTTGTGTATGTGTCTGAAATAGAAGGTTATGTTGCTATTTTAGACGGTATTATGGTTTACAATTCTGTCTTTGAAGAGAACTCACACAAATCCTCAATCAAACAAGACCCACAACGCGGCTTGCGAGCAACGCAGGTATAACGCCCGTGCAATATCAACCAATGATGAACATCAACCTTAAACTCTTTTGGCACCACTTTAAGCAATTTCTGCTCTACATTGTCGACAGTTTTGCCCATTGCCAGTTTGGTGCGGTTCGATACCCTGTAAATGTGGGTGTCTACCGCTATTGTAGGCCAGCCGAAGGCTGTGTTGAGTACTACGTTGGCGGTTTTTCTGCCAACGCCGGGTAGGGCTTCTAGCGCTTCTCTGTCTTCAGGTATTTCGCCGCCATGTAAATCAACCAACATTTGGCAGGTTTTTATGGTGTTTACGGCTTTGGTGTTGAATAGGCCGATGGTTTTGATGTAACTCTTTAATTCGTCTAAACCCAAATCGAGGATTGCTTGTGGCGTATTGGCGATCGGATACAACTTGGCAGTGGCTTTATTAACGCTGACATCAGTCGCTTGGGCCGACAGCAATACGGCTATTAACAGCTCAAATGGCGAGTTGAATTCTAGTTCTGTCGTCGGGTTTGGGTTATCGTCGCGTAGGCGAGTTAGCATTTCATGGCGTTTTTCTTTGTTCATTTGTCTACTTTACCTGGCCTGTTTATGACGGAATCAGAGTTCGCTAGATACTTTGGTTATTCGTACACGCTCGATGGTTTTTGCGGGTTCTTTTTGCTTTTTCTTTTCATCCATTGTGTTGTCTATCACGTTTTTAACAGCGATAAACGCGCCCATGGTGAAAAATGCGCCCGGTGGCAATATTGCCAGTAAAAAGTGGGTGTCGCTTTGGAACAATACAATTTTAAGATTCGCAGCCCAAGGGCCGAGCAGCAAGTCTGCGCCGTCGAACAAGGTGCCTTGGCCGAGCACTTCGCGCACTGCGCCTAATATCACTAATACTAAGGTAAACCCGGCGCCCATCATTAAACCGTCTAGTGCGGCCATTTTTACGTTGTTACGTGAGGCGAACGCCTCGGCGCGGCCAATGATGGCGCAGTTGGTGACAATTAGTGGTATGAATATGCCAAGTGACAAATATAAACCATACGAATAAGCGTTCATTAGCAATTCGATTGAAGTCACAAATGACGCAATGACCATAACAAACACCGGAATACGAATTTCTTTGGCGACCCAATTTCGAATAAGCGACACGGTGACGTTTGAAGCGACCAATACAACTAAGGTCGCAATGCTGAGGCCCAGTGCGTTGGTGACTGTTGAGGTTACAGCTAGTAATGGGCATAGGCCCAGCAGTTGAACCAATACTGGGTTGTTTTTCCACAGGCCGTCGACAATGACTTTTTTGATGTCAGCGTTTTTTTCGGGCTGTGTTTCAGTTTGAGTCTCTGGTAAAACTTCGTCGTTACTTTCTTCGCTAGCAATATCACTCATGGTTTCGCTCCAGTTTCATCAAAGCATGAAACGGCTTGGGCAAACAGTTGGTCTTTGTTCTCAGCAAAATACAAAGCGGTTCTTTTCACTGATTTTACCACCGCCCGTGGGGTGATGGTGGCACCGGTGAATTGGTCGAACATGCCGTCGTCTTTTTTCACAGCCCAACGTTTGTCGTTTTTGCCTTTTACTCGGAGACCGTTAAAACTTTTAATCCAATCGCTTTTTCGTTCGTCGATTTTGTCGCCAAGGCCGGGGGTTTCTCGGTGTTTGAGTACTTGCACACCACTTATTACGCCATCAACGCCAATCGCTGCCATCAGCTCAATTGAACCGGTATAACCATCTGGCGCAGTGGTTGCAATAACGCCTGCTACGGGTATGCCATTTTTGGTGGCCCTGAACAGTTGATGGGGCTTGTCGTTGCCCAAGCTTGGGTGGGTGACCAAAATACAGTCTTTGTTGAGTTCGTTGTCGTATTTTGATGCGGGCAAAACAGCATTTAGTGTTTGTAACAACACGCGTTGCTCTTGTTCTTTGATGGTGTCTTTAGTGAAGTGGTTCACCAATGCGACCAACAGTGTACAAACTGCGGCGAAACCTGCAAGAGCAAGGCCATTAGATTTTATTGAGTCTTTCATTGTTTGGTGCCCCTTGCCGGGTGGCCGTAAACCTTGGGTTGGGTGAGCTGGTCTATTAGCGGCACGCACATATTGGCGAGTAATACAGCAAAGGCGAAGGCGTCAGGGTAACCGCCCCATGTTCGAATAATGTAGGTTAGTAAACCAATGAGGCAGCCGTAAATCAAACGGCCTTTGTCGGTGGTTGAGGCCGACACTGGGTCGGTGGCGATGAAAAATGCGGCCATCATGGTTGCGCCACTAAATAGGTGCAACATTGGGGGCGCTGCTTGGTCTGCGTCGATTATGCTGCCACCTATGGCGATAAATGCCATGCTGCCCAGTACAGCAACGGGAATTTGCCATTTTATCACGCCCGTTTTTAGCATGTATAAACCGCCAAGCAAAAAGCCTAGGTTAATGTATTCCCAGCCCAAACCACCGTATGCGCCAAACACCGATTTGGTCATGCTCTCAGCCGTGGTGAGGCCCAATGTTAAGTCGGTTTTTAGGGTGTCTAAAGGCGTTGCCATCGTGATGCCATCAATGTTCATACGCAGTTGATTGACGCTGTAACCTTCGGTGGTGAAGCCTGTGAAAATCACCGACAGTGAATCGAAAAAGGTCAGGTCAATGTGCTGAATCGACTCTGGTGGTAACCACATGGTCATTTGCAGCGGAAAAGACACCAGCAGTAATACATAACCCGCCATGGCGGGGTTAAATGGGTTTGAGCCGAGGCCACCGTAAAGTTGTTTAACTACCGTGATGGCAAATGCGGTGCCAATGACGGTGATCCACCAAGGAGCCAGTGGAGGCAGACTTAAGCCAAGTAACACTGCGGTTAAAAGGGCGCTGTAATCGAGCAGGTGTTTTCTGACGGGTTTGTCTCTCAGAGATAAAATAAAAGCTTCGCAAAACAGCGCAACTGCGCACGCCATGGCGATGTGAATGAGGTTACCAGCGCCAAAAAAATAGAATTGGGCGAGTGCGCCGGGGATGCAGGCAAAGATCACGGTCCGCATGATAGCAGACGTCTTTTTTTGACTGTGATTGTGTGGAGAGCTGGCTATTTTAAACATCATTGGTCTTGGCTATCTTCTTTTGGGGCTGGTGCGGCGCCGTCTTGCGACTCACGCTGTTTGGCCAATTTTTTTGCCCTGGCCTTGGCGACGACTGCGGCTACAGCTGCTTTTTTATCTGGGGCTTTTTGTGCATCTGGGTCTGGCGTTTCACTGGAACTTTGCGCCAATTTACGTTTACGTTCTTTGGCCTTAGCAACAGCCAGCGCAGCGCCTTTTAACGGGTTACCATCTTTGTCTGTCCAGCTTTGTGTTGATGCCGGTTCAGCTTTGATTTTTACTTGTGGTTCAGGCTTTTCGTTGTCTGCCGTGCTTTGCTTTTGTTCTGGCTCTGGCGTTGATTCAGCTGCAACTTCAGGTTTAGGTGCAGTCTCTTGCTGCTGCGCCGCTTCGGCCTGTTTGCGTTTACGCTCTTTGGCTTTAGCTATGGCCGCGGCTGCGCCAGTTAACGGTTTTTGTTCAGTTGAATCCGAACTTGCCTCACCCGCTGCCTCTGCCGCTTGCTTGGCTTTTTTAGCTTTCACTCGGGCCAGTGCATCGGCTACGGCATTTTTACCGCCTGATTTTGCCAATGCCTGTTTGCGTTTTTCACTGGCTAAGCGTTGTTTCTCTTCACGCTCTTGGGTGTCACGTTCAAGGCGTGCCGTTCTGGCTTCATAACGTTCTTTGGCTTTTTCGGCCAATTGTTTTTCTAAGTTCTCGGCTTTTATTTCGGCCTTGGCGACTCGGTAATATTGCACCAAGGGTATTTCGCTGGGACAAACATACGCGCAGGCACCGCATTCAATACAGTCTTTGAGGTTGTAGGCTTCTACCTCTGCATGGTCTTTGGCTTTTGAATACCACAACAATTGCTGGGGCAATAATTTTACCGGGCACACATCGGCGCAGGCACTACAACGAATACATTCCATTTCGTTTTCGGGCGCGGGCAATTCGTTCTTTTGCGGGGCCAAAATGCAGTTGCTGATTTTTACTACCGGAATCGCCGTGCTGGCCAAGGTAAAGCCCATCATTGGCCCGCCCATGATCACTCGTTGCTTTTTGCCCGGACTAAAATCACAATATTGCAGTAAATCACTAATAGGCGTGCCGACCAATACTTCTACGTTTTGTGGCGATTTTACCGCGCCGCCAGTGACTGTCACAATTCGTGAGATAAGTGGCTCGTCACAAACTACCGCTTTGTAAATAGCGTGAAGCGTGCCTATGTTATGCACCAAAATGCCAATATCGATGGCAATGCCGCCACTAGGTACTTGCTGACCGGTTAATATGTTTATGAGTTGTTTTTCGCCGCCCGAGGGGTATTTTGACGGAAAAACCCGAATATGAATGTCGTCACGGTGCTCAGTCGCCTGCTCTAAGCTTTTGATGGCAGCGGGTTTGTCATCTTCAATGCCGATGATGATCATGTCGGGGTTGACTATGCTGGCAACAATATCAATGCCTTGAATAATTGCTTGGGCATCACGCTGAATTAGAGTGTCGTCGGCGGTGATATACGGTTCACACTCGGTGGCGTTGATTATCAGGTAATTGACTTTTCGCAGGCTTTTAGATTTTACGTAAGCCGGAAAACCCGCGCCGCCAAGGCCAG
>CALKGI010000102.1 GCA_938085045.1 uncultured Alteromonadaceae bacterium | reverse complement strand
CCTATGGTGCTAATAATGGTGGTATAACCGGGCACCGAACGCTGGATCATGTCCGGAAAAACCTCTACGACCGACTTGTCAAAAGTGAAATCGCGGATACTGTCTTGGGCGGTGGCGTAAATGTTGTCCTTGGAGGTCATTTGCTGGGTAATTCATCTGCTAAAGGCTGAAAAACCGCGATTATGCCATGATTTGGATATAACTGGCTAATTTTTTCCTTGGTGGTGGCGGTTATTGCTGTTATATGGTGATTGTCGACCCCTAGTACGGCCATTACAACAGGTTGTAATGGCCGTACTAGGGCGGCCTTTGTGTCCGCGCTAGTATTAGATTCATATCAAGCCTCAATTTAAGTCTGAAAACTAAACGATATCTAGTTTCAACTGGTTGAAATACAAGCAAAGTTTCATTTGGGTTAAAGATATCGGTATATTCACTAAGTTTTTGTTAAAATCAGCAACAACCTTGTGAAGATAGTGCTAATCTTTAGCTTGAGTTCACTTAAACCAGACCAGAATAAAACAGCCCATATGCTATCCCGTACAAACTCAGCAAAACTATGTAAGGTCAACCCAAATCGTTATACCCATAAAGGGTTAGTATTTTGGTTGTTTTGGTGCATGTTAATGTGTTTGACACTGTTGTCTGGTCAGGCAAATAGTACAAGTACCTTATTAAATCCTGCAACTGTTAATCCCTCAACACCTAAACCTGCAACACTTAAATCTACGTCAGCGCCGCTATCTACAGCTGGGCTAGTTAAAAGCGGGCTAGTTAAAAGCGGGCAAGTTGAAAACAAAGACGGCAAATTAACCGAACACCAAAAACATTTTATTGTTGCCGTAGGACAAGACTCCTTCCCCTATCAATTTGCCACCGACCAAGGTAAAGCCGATGGGTTAATGGTCGATATTTGGAATTTGTGGGCGCAAAAAAATGGTTACTCCCTAGAATTCAATCTGGCACCTTGGATAAACACGCTAGAACAAGTACAAAAAGGCGAAGCCGATTTTCACACTGGCATGGCCATCACCCACGAAAGACAGCAAACCTATCACCTTGGTGAGTCGGTGGTGTCTATTCAGGCCGGTATTTTTATTCACCAGCAGCTCAGTGGCATCTACTCAATTAATGATTTGAAATCTTATGTGATAGGTATTGTTGAAGGGTCAAGCCACCGTTTGACATTAGAGGGGCTGTTACCTGGGGCCAAATTACGAACATTTAAAACCCGCGAAACACTCTACCGGGCCGCATTAGATGGTGAGGTTAAAGTATTTGCAGGTTTGAGCCGAATAGACTCACGTCATCATGAATTTGCCGAATTGTCTAAATCTTTCCCATTGTATAAAAAAATCACCTATCAAAATTACCAAATGACCTATGCCACTGGACGTTCTGGTAAAGGTGAAACAATTGCCGAGCAATTGAAAAATGGGCTAAGTAAATTAACGGCTGCTGAGATTCAATCACTCGAACGTAAATGGCTTGGGGTAGGGACTCAGTCAGACGCCATCGTTATTGCCACGCCTTCAGGTATGGCGCCATATATGTCGATATCGGCCGAGGGCGAACCGATAGGTTTGATTGTTGATGTTTGGAAAAAATGGGCCGAAAAAACTGGCCGTGAAGTGATATTTTTAAGTGACAATAGCGATATATCAATGCAGAACCTAGGCAGCAAAAGAGCCGATATACACGCAGGAACGATTGATGAAGGTATAAACAACGAATTATTCCCCCATGCTCACCATATCTATTCTTATCACTCTAAAATTTATTATCCGCTGGATGAAGACGATTTACATGTTACCGAACAAAACATTAATCAGTCAAAATTAGGCATATTGAGGTCTGATCCGGTCAAAAAAGAGCTGCATAAACGCTATGGGGATATCTCGATAGTAGAGTTTGATGATTTGCAGAGTATGATTAATGCCAGCCTAGCGCACAAGATTGACGGTTTTGTTGCGGGTAAAGAGATCATTAAAGTCCACTTTATTAAAAGTAATCAACAAACCCGGTTTAGCACCTTAGAAAATGTACAGTTTGAAAGCAAACTTTATTCTTTGGTGCGCAAAGACAACAAAGCACTGGTCAGCCAAATTAAAGAAGGCTTTAGCCTAATTGACATCAAAGAGCTGCAAGGTATAGAGCAGGCGTGGATAGAATCTTCAGACCCTCAGTATTTTTCTACCTTTAAAAATCAAGTGACGTTGTCAGAAGCACAACATAGTTGGTTGCAGCGTTACCGAGTTATTCGATTAGGGGCTTTGAACAACTGGCCACCCATTGAATTTGCCAACGAGCAAGGAGAATTGGCAGGGGTTACTGCTGATCTTATGGCTATCATCGAAAAGCGTGCGCAAGTGAGCATTAAAGTTGAAATGTTCAGTGAATGGTCAGAATTACTTGAAGCGTTCAAGGCGGGCAAAATCGACATGGTGGCAAGTATGGAAAAAACCGTCGCCCGTGAAACCTTTGCTGCTTTTACAGAAGGTTACTGGCCACAGCATTGGGCATTGATATTGCCTAACACCGAAAGCGACATTCACAACGTTGCCGAACTAAAAGGCAAACGACTTGCGGTGGTTAAAGGTTATCAACTCATTCCTTTTATCCACCAAAACTTTCCACAAGTGATATTACAAGTGGTACCTGACAGTAAATCGGGCTTCGCCGCTATTCGCTCAGGTCAGGCCGATGCCTTTATTGATGGCATGGTGGCTGCGGCCAGCGAACTTAAAGAAGGTGAGTATCGTGATTTGAGCTTGTCATTGGTTGATGATATTGCCCCAGCAATGGAGCGTATTGGCATCAGAAAAGATTGGCAACCATTGGTAGATATACTCAACACCGTGATTTTGACCATCACTGAAAATGAGAAAAAACAGATCCTCGAAAAATGGTTTGAAATTAAAATAGAAAGCGGCGTCGATAAAGAAAAAGTCTTTCAGTTTGGCGCGTTGGTGGTGGTTATATTTGCATTCATCTTAATCTGGAATCGGCGATTACAATCAGAAATCACCTTAAGGCGTGCCATCGAAGTTAAAATCAAACACATGGCAACCCACGACGAACTCACCCAATTGCCCAACCGCGCACTACTACGTGACCGCCTAAATACAGCGATACCTAGCCACGCCCGCCATCACGAATTGCTGGCATTGTTGTTTATCGACCTAGATGGGTTTAAAGACATCAACGATACTTATGGCCACGATGTCGGGGATGAACTATTAATACAATTGGCCGACCGCTTTAAAGGCAGCATCAGAAAAACCGACACCATTGCCCGTTTTGGTGGCGACGAATTTGTGGTGTTACTCACCAGTTTACATCACAGAGATGAAGCAGCAGAAGTCTGCGAAAAACTGCTGAGCATTATCCAAGAACCCTTTTGCCTGTCGCGCTGCACCGCCAGTGTTGGTGCAAGTGTGGGCATTGCCATGTATCCAGACGATGGCACCACCGACACCGATTTGATGAAAGTCGCTGATACTTTGATGTATGAAGTTAAAGCCGCCGGTAAAAATAACTATCGGTTCGCTGAATTGGATGAAGCGGTGGAAGCTGTTGGCAAGGCTGTTGAGACTGTTTGATAACTTTGTTTCCATAATTGCCTGCATGTAGGGTGCCCGTGCGTACCTCTAATTTCGATACGTGAAAGCACCCTACCAACAGCTGCTTAAATGTAAGACGTCAATGATACCTTTACAATAAAACACTGAATGAGAATCAAGGTGTCAGAGACGTTGAAAGCAAATAATCTCCCTTAAAGTCAAAGCGTTAAATTCAAAGGGCCAGAGAACTCACTATAAAACCAACTCAAATTCAACAAACCCATCCACTACCTTTTCACTAAAATCAAAATGCCTTAACACCTCTTTCATCGCTATATTATCTACCTTGGTATAAGCAATAAGCGAAGTGAGCTTTCGTTTCGTCGCCACGTCAATCATGGTTTTTAGCAACAGGCTAGCCATCCCTTTATGTTGCTGGGTTTCGCGCACAACAAAGGCCAACTCGGCGGAATTTTTGCGGTTAATAAAATAATAACGACCTACCGCTTGGATATTTTCGGTTTCTTCGTGTTTATCTATGATGCACAAAGCCAAGTCGGTGGATTGGTCGATGGCAACCAAACCGGCGGCATTTTCTCGTGACATTCGTGTAGAGCAGCTGTTATAGCGCATCAACAAGGTTTGCTTGTTATGAGAATAGAAAAACTCCTGCAAATGTCGTTCGTCTGATGGTGTTAGTGGGCGCAACAAGCACGAAGTGTCTTTGAGTGTTAACTTGCTGATTTGAATGTCGCCCAGCTCTGGTACGCCGACTGGTGTTTGCTTTTGATATTCGGGCACCCGAAAGTGTTTTCGGGCATGGACCAGCAGTTCATCACGAAATTTTGGGTGTGCTATTTTAATTAGTTCTAAGGTTCGTTCACGAATGCTTTTACCTCGTAAACTGGCGATACCATACTCAGTGACGACATAATGAACATCCCCGCGAGACGTCACCACACCACCGCCTTCGGTTAAACAAGGGACTATTTTTGACACAGTGCCATTTTTGGCAGTAGAGGGCAGGGCAATTATTGGTTTGCCACCTTTGCTCATCGACGCCCCTCTAATAAAGTCTACTTGGCCGCCAATGCCGCTATATAGCTGGTATCCCACAGAGTCTGAAACGACCTGTCCGCTTAGGTCCACTTCTATGGCGCTGTTTATCGACACCATATTGTCGTTGCGGGCAATCTTTGCCGGGGCATTAACGTACTCTGAGGGATAAAACTCAATGTGAGGATTGTTATCGACAAAGTCGTACAAACGCTGTGTGCCCATGCAAAAACTGGTGAGTGTTTTACCTTTATGAAAAGTTTTTTTACTGTTATTAATCACGCCATTTTTGATTAGCTCGATAATGCCGTCACTGAACATCTCGGTGTGAATGCCTAAATCGCGGTGATTGGCCAAATATTTCAATACGGCATCTGGAATTTTACCTATTCCTAATTGCAAGGTATCACCATCGTCAACCAACAAAGCCACATACTGACCAATTTGCTCTGTGACGCGGTCGAGCACCGGCACCGGTAATTGTGGCAGTGGTTGAGCCACTTCTATTGCTTCATTTATATCATCAATGTGGATAAAAGAGTGCCCGAAGGTACGAGGCATGTTTGGGTTGATTTGCGCAATCACGTAATTGGCCGACTTCACGGCACTAGAGACAACATCTACCGAGACACCCAGTGAACAATAACCATATTCATCGGGCGGACTGACCATGACCAAGGCCACATCAAGTGGCAATATACCCTCTTCAAACAACGATGGGATCTCAGACAAAAAACAGGGCGTGTAGTCAGCGTAACCTTGTGCAATTGCTTCTCTTACACCAGCACCAATAAACAGCGAATTGACCTTAAACAAGTCTTGGTATTCTTTGTTTGCCCAAGAACAATTCGATAAAGTCAGAATATGCACCAACTCAATGTCATTGAGTCCTTTGGCGTTGGCGACAAGGCTCGCCATTAGCGCCTCGGGCACAGCCGCGTTAGAACCAACGAATACCCGGTTACCTGATTTTAAGCGTTTTTGCCAAGGTATTGTGTCACAGATTTTCATGTCAGATGCCCGTGTTGATTTCCCGCAGAACACCCGCAAGAAGAATGTATTGCCCATATTACCGATTTATATCAAAACGCATTTGATTCACGTCAAGTGTAGGGTTTTGTGCTAAAACACTGGATGAAATTCGATAATTGCCGATAGATAATGTATAACACTGAGCTAATCATACCGGAGGAACAAATGGCTTATTGGATTTATAACATGGGGTTGGCAATTCCGGTGTCGACCAACCGTTTGCTTAACGAGCGCAAAGTACAGCCCTTAAGCGAGCTGACAAAACCCGAGAAAACCGGTGACGTCACTTCCAAACTGGTTAAACATAAGGTGCCCGGTTATACCGATGAACATGCGTCTGAACCTCATACGGTTTATCTTGCTGAGCATATCATGTCAACGCCTGTTGTGACCCTCACTAATACCATGAATGTGGCCACTGCCCAGCAATTATTTGCCAAACATCGTTTTCGACATTTCCCGGTGATGGACGAATCTAATCAATTGCTGGGCGTGATATCAGACCGTGATATGTGGACGAAAGCCTTGAATCAACCAGGCAAACTTCTCGACCAAGTGATGAGTACACCTGTTTTAAGTGCGAGTGTTAAAACCAATATCCGTGATATTTGCAATGTGATGTTTAATCATCACATAGGTGCGCTGCCGATTGTCCTTGAAGGTCAAAAAGAAGGTGAAAGTGGTGTGCTTGCAGGTATGATAACTCGTAGTGATATTTTGCGGGCGATGATTAAACATGGCCCAGTTCAGCTATGGATTTAATTTAAAGGAAACCCATGAAACTGTTAATTCTTGGCGGCACCAAATTCGTTGGCCGTCATTTGGTGCAAAGCGCACTTAAACAAGGTTATGAAGTCACGCTGTTTAATCGCGGTCAAACTAATCCCGATTTATTCCCTGAGGTTGAACACCTCAAAGGCGACAGAGACGGCGATATGTCAGCTTTGGCAGGTCGCACGTGGGATGTGGTTGTAGATACCTGCGGTTATGTGCCACGCATAGTAAAATATGGGGCGTCGCAGTTAGTCGGTAAAACTGGGCGTTATATTTTTATTTCAACAATTTCGGTTTACAGCGATTTTAACTTAGCTAACAGTGTGGAATCACACGCAGTAAAGGTGCTTGACGACCCAACCACAGAACAAGTTGATGCGCATACATATGGCGGATTAAAAGTTTTGTGCGAACAAGAAGTCTTAAAGGCATTTGGCGATAAAGCCATGATAGTAAGGCCTGGATTAATCGTTGGACCACACGACCCAACCGACCGTTTTACATATTGGCCTGTCAGTATTGGCGAGGGGGTCGATGTGGTTGCGCCGGGACATCAAGATGCAGCAGTACAATTCATTGATGTTCGCGACTTATGTGATTGGCTTGTGGTTACCATGGCTAAACCTATGGTTGGCGTGTTCAATGCTATTGGTCCCAAACAGCCCTTAACCATGCTTGATTTTTTGAATTGCTGTCAGCAGACGCTAAACGAAGATGCTCAATTGCACTG
>CALKGI010000101.1 GCA_938085045.1 uncultured Alteromonadaceae bacterium | reverse complement strand
GTCTCAGTTATTTCCTTGGCGCTTAGCCCCTTTTGTCGAGCTGCTAGCACTGGTATTAATGGCCGTTACCGTGGTCAATTTGTTAGAAAAAAGAGCAAAACTACCAAGGTCTACTAACATACTGCTTTTTACAGGCACCGTATTGGTACTGACTTACTACCAAGACAAAGCAAAAATCGACTATGTCATTGCGGTTCCAGTCGCCATTATTTTTGTGGCTGCTTTTGTGACTGTGATGGCTTTTTTAATGAAACGACCATTAGCTGTGAAGCTACAAACGCCACCCGCACTTAATCTGGCAATACTTACATTATTACTGGCAGCACTGACTTTAAGGTTACCCGTTGCTTGGCAACATTCGAATATACTGCGTGAGCTACCTGCAACAAAACAGACTTTGTTTGCTTGGTCGAAAAACCAAACGGCCATTAACAGTCAAATGTTGATCCCGCCCGGGTTCGATGATTTCAGGCTACGGGGTGAAAGAGCGGTAGTGGTTGACTGGAAATCGCCGCCAATATTGCCCGAAGAAGTGATGGTTTGGTATCAGCGCATCGCAGATGTTACCGGCATTGAAAAAATAACATCGGCCAAACAAGCCAACGCAGCATACGCCAACATGGATGCCAAACGGCTAAACACACTCAAATCTAAATATAATATTGACTACGCGGTGTTTTATAACCGCAATAAAAAACTCAAAGAGTTGGGCAAAGTCGTTTTCGAAAACAACAAATATTTGGTTATTGAACTTTAATCGGCAGGTTCACTGTTAGGCTTTCGTTTGCCACGGCTAGAGCTGGCAATAATATACAAAGGTCGGGCTTTTTGTTCGTCGTAGATTTTGGCGATATAAAGCGAGATAGTGCCCAAGCTCAACAAAATGATACCGCACAAAAAAATCAACAACATGATCACCGTGGTAAAACCACTGATTGCATTGCCTGATAAGTAATTAAACAACGTTTGCACACCAAGCACGGCGCCCAGCAGCACAGTAATAGCACCAATCCAAGTGACCAATACCAAAGGAAACGACGAAAAAGACACGATATTGGTCAACGAATACTTAATTAACTGCCAGCGACTCCACTTGGTATCGCCCGCTGAACGCTCGGCCACATCAAATTCCACCGAGGTCGTTTTAAAGCCGACCCAAGCGACCAATCCTCGAAAGAATCGAGTACGCTCTGGGCATTGCATCAGCGCCTCGGCCACATTTCGGTCAATCAACTTAAAGTCGCTCGCCCCTTGAAAATCTTCACCCGTTGCGCCACTCATAATGCGGTTAAAAATAAATGCCAACCAGCGATGATAAACCGACTCATCACCTCGTTGTTTTTTGACCGCATTAACCACATCAAAACCTTGTTGCCATTTATCTAACATTTGTTCAATACATTTTGGTGGGTGTTGTAAATCGGCATCAATAAAAATAATACAGTCGCCATGAGCGTTAGCCAAGCCCGCATCAAGGGCGGCTTCTTTGCCGAAATTACGAGAAAAATGAATGGCGTGAACATGCGTATTGTCATCTGACAAGGCGTCAATAATAGCAGCAGAATTGTCGCTTGAACCATCATTAACCAGCAACAACTCCCAGCTTTGCTGGCGCTTATCTAAAATATCGGTGAGCGCGGTAAACAATGGCCCTATCGATTCTTGTTCATTATATAAAGGCACAACAAGAGAAACTGCCGGATTACTTGAATTAGTCATGTTCGCCTTTTTAAAGTTGCTGGTAGCGTGTTATCACCACTTCGGGTATTATCGCCCCATGTCATCAATCATCCCCAAATGGCTATGGGCCATTATCAGCAATAAAGTGATTTTACGTTACGCTGTGGTTGGCGTGATTGGCACCTTGATGCATGTTGGGCTGGTCGTTATTTTCGTTGAATTTTTCCATATCCCACCAACCGTGTCTACCGCTGGCGCATTTTTCTTTGTATTGATCACCTCCTACCTGCTCAACCGTTTTTGGACCTTCGAAAAAGCCAGCGGCAAACACTGGGTTGATTTTATCAAATACTCTATGGTGTCATTGTCTGGTTTGGCACTGAACGTTGGCATTATGTATACCACAGTAGATGTGTTTGAGGTTTGGTATGCTTACGGGCTGATGATGGTCACACTGACAGTGCCTGTGAGTAACTTTCTAATGAACAAATATTGGGTGTTTAAAGCCTAGAGTTAGCCTTAGACTGCGCGGTAAATACGCTGATTCACTTGTCACTACAAAACAACTTCAACACCCGATGAATATGGTCTACGAGGATTGGTTTGCCAATAAAATCAACCATCCCTGCCTCTTTACATTTTATTTTGTCTTTAGAATAAACGTTGGCGGTCATTGCCACAATTTTGGGGCTATTCTCACCATATTCACGAATAATGGCTTTACTGGCAGTGAGTCCATCCATCACCGGCATTTGAATATCCATAAAAATCAATGAGTATTGGCGCAGCTTCAGCATATCCAGCGCCTCTTGACCATTACCTGCGACATCACACTGATAACCTAGCTTCTTCAAAATAGCGGTTGCCACCATTTGATTAACAATATTGTCTTCAACAATCAAAATATCATGAGGATACGTTAAAGACATCAAGTCGTTACTTTGGTCTTGTTGGTCTGCTTTGGATTGTTTTTGAGACTCGCTGAGCAGTGGTTTGGTCAACATGGAAGTAGCGCTTTTCACTTAACAGTGCAATTGAATATCGCACTTTGTATGACGTCAATCATACCTTAAAATTTGAAGCACATCACAGATTTGTCAAGTGAGCAGACGTGTTAACGAGGCCGAGAAATAATAGTAGAGGGGATAAGCCCAAAATTCACTGACAGCAAATCAATTGCGTGCATATCCATAACCTTGATTGGTGATATGCGTAGCTACGCCATCAACAAAGCGAATTCTTTGTACCAGTCGGTTAGGACCAAAGTCGTAGGTCCAATGCTCAATCAATACTTCTTCTTCGCGCTCGTGGCGAATTTCAGCTACCGAATGACCACGGCGGTACTGGGTTGTAGTAAAACCCTGAGCCTTTGAACGGTGTTTGTTACCAAAGGTTTTTTGATGGCCACCCTGCTTTTCATCATGAGAGTGGTATTTAGGTTCACCAGAGCGTTTAGAACTGACCGAACTGGAAAGATACACCACCTTTTTCTCGGCAAAAGCGGGTTCGCCGCACAGTCGAAAAAACTTATACTGACTGTCACCGGTTTTAATCACCTTAGAATTGCAGCGCAGCCCTGTGGCGCTGGCAGAATAAGTGAACAGCAGTGATAACACAATAATAGATAATTGAATGGGTTTCATGAGGTTTCCGCAAGAGATGTCAGTAATGGCTAGATTTTTTAAGAGTAATCGAACGAAACTGAATGCGGGCTGAATCTGAGGTTAGATTCAATCTAAATAGGGCAACGTAGGGGTACACCTCCCCCGCAATACTGTTGACTTAAGGGTTGTTTCTATTTCACGTGGTCTACCAAAGGGAAGTGATATTCTAGTAGCTGGTCGTTTTTTCTTTAAAAGATCTTTCAC